>QHYA01000283.1 GCA_003223995.1 Acidobacteriota bacterium
AAACCTGCTTCGCGAACGATTCTCACGATGCTGTTATTGAACTCCCCGCCCGGATACGCAAACAGCGTTACGGGCACCTCGAGGGCGTCTTCTAGGTCCGCCTTGCACCCAGCGATCTCGCTGGCCGCATCAACGGCCGAGAGGCGGGTCAGGTTCCGTTCCGTGCGCGAGTGACCGCCGATCGTCATGCCCGAGTCCAGGAGTTCCCTCAGATGTTCGAGCGTCATCTTTCTTGGGTCATCCATCCCACTGCGGATGTGGTCGGTCGTCACGAAGAACGTGGCCGTCAGGCCGAGTTTGCGAAGGACAGGAAGGGCGTATTTGTACTGATCCCTCCAGCTGTCGTCGAAGGTCACTCCCACAACTCTCATGGGCTCCTTCCCGGTGAGCTGGATCGTCCGCACAATTTCAACGAGCGGCAAGAAGCTGTAGCCGCGCCGAAGAAGTTCCCGGAGCTGCCTCTCCAGTGCCTCGGGCGAGTGGATGTATTGCCAATGCTCCTCGGAAGCAGGATCGGGAATGGCTTCCCGAGGGCAGATATGATGGTACATCAGTATCATCAAATCACCCGGCGGCCTCGAGGTGAAGTTCTCCCCCAGCGTTTACGTAAGAGGAAGATACGAGAGCGAGAATGCCCGGAGACCACGGTCTTGCGCGTCGTCCCGCCCGGTTGAGTCTCCGCCTACCGTGCTGGCACTCGCCCCAACGTGAATCTCGACATATGGGATCCTGCCCCTCCGAAGCTCATGCTACCCTAGCATGGCCATCCCGGTCCAGGTCTCCCACAGCACTTACAGCACTTCAAGAAGACCGCCTGTTCGGCTGCTTGCGACGGAGGACCCTGATGTCCCACACTTCCCCCTTATCATTCTTGAGTCTCGTGGAGTTCATCACGGCAAAATGCCTGTCCAGTCTCCACCAGATGTAAGGAATGTGACGGGCGCGGAACATGGAAACGATCATCACGCCTTTCTCATCCAGGGCGTTCGAATATTCCAGCAACACGCTCGCGGGTCTCCGGGTATAGTAAAGTGATTCGTTGAAGATGATGACGTCGAACTGGTTGGGAGGCGGCCGCCACTGCTCGAAGTCGGCGACCTCCAGGATCGCATTTTCGATTCTGAGAGATGATGCCGTGCTGATGGCCTCGGCTGACAGATCGATGCCATGGTAGCGCTTGAAGCCAAATCTGGTCAGCAACCTCAGGAGGAGGCCCGTTCCGCAGCCGACATCCAGAATCGAAGGTGAGTCGTTGATGTGCTGGACGTAATCCGCGATGATCATGTTATGGCCGGTGTGATCTATGGAACCTAGCGAGTCCCAATGTCCTCTCCTGTACTGTGCCTCCCAGACGTCCTTGGAGAACGGGGTCCCGGAGGCGCGCAGCCGGATCATCAGGGCTCGATAGAACCTCCTTGGCCATGCTCCTGCCCGCGCTAGCGTCGGTATCTTCATCAGATTCTTGAAGTCTTCTCCTGCCACCCGCAATCACAGACCCCCGCCTTCGCACCGCTCTACCAGCTCATCTTGCCACTCCTTTATCCCGTATCCCGCCGGCCTTGCAAAGCCTCATCTTGCCGGCACGCCTGAGCCAACGTCCATCCTGCAGCCAGTGGAGCGAAAAGGTGCCTGTTCATGCATAATCCGGGTGAATCGTGGCATGGAGTGTCGAAATGAACCACTCGGAGTCCTGGCGTGCGCTGGTGACGGGGGGCGCGGGATTCATCGGCTCGCACCTCGTGGAGACGTTGCTTCGAAGAGGTGCCGTTGTGCGCATCCTCGACGATTTCTCCACCGGTAAGCGAGAGAACCTTGAGAGGGCAGAGGAGTGGGCCGAGGCGGGCAAGGGGGGCTTCGAGCTGATCGAAGGGGACCTCCGGGATCGGGGAGCCTGCCACAGGGCTGTCGAGGGAGTCGAGCTCGTTTTCCACGAGGCGGCACTCGGCTCCGTTCCTCGGTCCGTGGAGGATCCGCTCACGACGGAGCAGGTGAACGTCGAGGGGACGCTCAACCTTCTGCTGGCTGCAAGAAATGCGGGCGTCCGTCGCGTCGTCGCCGCCTCGTCCTCGTCCGTTTACGGGGACTCGCCAGTCCTGCCGAAGACCGAGGAGATGAGGTGCGATCCGCTCTCGCCGTATGCGCTCTCCAAGTACGCCGCGGAGGCCTATTGCCTCCTGTTCTGGCGTCTCTATGGTCTCGAGTCGGTCGCCTTGCGCTACTTCAACGTCTTCGGGCCCAGACAGGATCCCCACTCGCAGTACGCAGCGGTGATCCCGTGCTTCCTCTCGGCCCTGCTCGACGGCCGCCGGCCTGTCGTGTACGGCACGGGGGAGCAGACGCGCGATTTCACCTACGTCGGCAATGTTGTGCAGGCCAATCTCGCGGCCGCGGAGGCCGGTCCGGAGGTCTGCGGGTTGGCCTTCAACATCGCCTGCGGGGAAAGGACTTCCCTACTGGAGTTGCTAGCGGTCCTGAAGCGTCTCACCGGGCAGGGGGCCGATCCGGTCTTCGAGACACACCGTCTCTTTTCCTCGCGCTCCTCGCAGGAGGGCGCGGCACGCGCTTCTGGCCTCTGTCGCGGGAGCGTATGCCGAAACAGTTCCTCCGGCTGGGAAGCGACAAGAGTCTCCTCCAGGAAGCTCGGGAGCGGTACGCGCCTTTCGTATCCGCATCCCGAACCCTGATTGTCGCCGGTGAGCTCTACACCGGCTTGATCCGGCAGCAGCTTCCCGAGATCCCTCCCGGGAACCTGCTGGTCGAGCCCTCCCCGCGCGACACCGCCCCCGCCGTCGGGTTGGCGGCTCTGGAAGTGCGCCGCCGCAACCCGCGGGCAGTGCTCGCAGTTTCCCCCAGCGACCACCGCATCGCGGACATGGGGGGATTCCACGAGGCGCTGGCGCGGGCGACACGACGAGCCTGGCAGGGAGGGCTCGGGACGCTCGGAGTCACTCCGGACCGTCCCGCCACTTCGTTCGGGTACCTGAGCATCTCTTCGGAGAGCGAATCTGAGGGCTCGCGGCGCGTCAAGGAGTTCGTGGAGAAGCCCGACTCCGCCACCGCCGCGAGGTACCTCGTCGAGGGGAACATTCTCTGGAACGCCGGCATCTTCATCTTCCGAGTGGACGTCTTCTTCGAAGCGCTGAGCACAGCAGCTCCCCGACTGGCCGAAGGGCTGGAGCGGCTGGAGAGGGCCCGGTCCGCGGAGGATCCCGGCGCCGTATCCGAGGCCTGGGCAAGCCTGCCCAAGACCTCCATCGACTACGCGCTGATGGAGCGCGCTCCGGACGTCTGGACCGTCACGCTGGATGCAGGATGGGACGATGTTGGGAGCTGGGCGTCGGCGGAGAAGTCATTGAGCCGCGACGAGAAAGGAAATGCGGCGACCGCGGGGGAGACGCTCTTCCTCGACGCTGCCCGCACCACCGTGTTCGCGGCCGGAAGAAGCGGAACGGGGAGGGCGATCGTACTGATAGGCATCGAGGATCTCATCGTCGTGGACACCGAGGACGTCCTCCTCGTTTGCCGGCGGGACCGCTGCGAGGAGGTCAAGAAGGCGGTCGAGGAGTTTCGCAACCGGGGAAGGGAAGACCTCCTCTAGCCAGTCCGTGGAATGTCAATGCTGCGCGCGTATATTCACCTACTTGACTGGCCTCGGGAGGCCACTCGGGCCGGACGAGAGGCAAGGGTCCATTGGAAGCGGCTCGTGTCGCAACTGGGGAGGGTTGGTGAGACTCCTTCGCAGATTGGATCTGGCTTCGGAGCTCGTGCTGATCCTGCTCGTCGTTGGCACGCCGCTGGCCTTCGGGTCTGTCCAGGTCTGGGCGACCGACCTGATGAAGACGGGGATCCTGCTGTTCGTTCTGCTTCGCCTGGCCCGCAACCTTCTTGCGCCTGGGGCTGGGAGCGAGCCGGTGGGGATCAAGGGGACCGGATTGGAAGTCCCCGCTGCGATCTTCGTCGGCCTGGTCCTGCTCCAGGTGATGCCGCTTCCCTCGTCAGTCATTCGGTTGGTGTCGCCCAAGGCGGATGCGCTTTACCGCCAGACGCTACCAGGCTACCCGGCAACGGAAGACCTGAGGCGTGTTGAGGAACAGCTGGTGCGCGATACCTCGGCGACTCCCCTGGCAGTGGCAGGAGCGGGCATCGGCGTTCCCCGGCCCCGCGCGATGAGGACACTGTCGATCTATCCCGAGGGCACCTGGGACAAGCTGTCCCTGCTCTTGACGTACCTGGTGCTTTTCTTCGCAGCCATCGAGTACGCCCGAGAGCCGGTTCGGAGGATCCGGCTGCTGATGGCCGTGACGATCACGGGGCTAGGAATCGCCGCGTTCGCCCTCCTCCAGCAGATGACCTGGAACGGCAAGATCTACTGGCTTCTCAAGGTGTCCCCACACGTCCGTGCGTTCGGCCCGTTCGTCGACCGTGATCATTTCACCGGCTACATGGAGCTGGTGCTGCCGGTCACCGTCGGCCTGTTGCTGCTGGTGTGGCGGCAGAGGGCGGCCCCATCGCGTACGGTACCCCTCGACAGGCCTCCGGAAGCCGGGCTGATCGTCTTTCCGCGTACGGAGTCGAGGCATTCTGACTATCTGGCCGGTTGGGGGGAGGCGGCCCTGCCGAAGACGGCGGTGACGCTCTGCGCCATGCTGGTCGCTGTCCTGGCCATCATCGCCTCAGGCTCGAGGGGAGGACTGATCGCAACCGCGCTGACGTTCACGCTGTTCGCGGGGGCACTCGCTCCGGAGAGAGGGCGCCGCCGCGTCGCTCTGGCAGGAGGCATGGCCGCGGCGTTGTTGGTCTCGGTGGTAGTCCTCGCCCCGTTCGGTGTCGGCCCGCTCAATGCCGCCTTCACCCGCTTGTTGGACATCGGGACGGAGGCTTCGTTTGCCGGCCGCTGGATGACGTGGGGAAGGGTAATGGAACTCATCGCAGACCACCCTCTCATCGGGACAGGGCTCGGAACTTTTCGTGAGGCCTATAGCTCGTACTATCCGCCTGGCGTCGATGTCGTCTGGGTGCAGGCCCACAATGACTATCTGCAGCTTGTCGCCGAGACGGGCATAGCCGGTGGCCTGCTGCTGATTGGCGGACTGATCGTTTACGGGCGAAGGGTTTTCCTGCCCGCCCTGGGTCCCGCCCCGGAGCGCGAGCTGCGTCTGGGCATCGCGATGGCTCTCACTTCAATCGGGCTCCACTCCTTCGTTGATTTCAACCTTCAGATCCCATCGAACGGGATGCTCACTGTATTGCTGGGCGGCGTCTTGGCGGCCACTGTGCTTCCGGGAGGCGGGCCGACAAAGGGGGCATGAACGTGCGGCCCAAGATCCTTAACGTCGTCGGAGCGAGGCCGAACCTCATGAAGATCGGCCCGATCGTCAAGGCGATCGAGCGGGAAGGCTCCCTCGACTCCGTGCTTGTGCACACCGGGCAGCACTACGACCGCGAGATGTCCGCGCTTTTCTTCGAGGAGCTGGGGATCCCGCCGCCGGATGTGGACCTGGGGGTGG
>QHYA01000272.1 GCA_003223995.1 Acidobacteriota bacterium
CCCGGAGCGAACGGGGTCTTCGACGGCGCGCCCCCGAGCGGAGACGACATCGTCAGCCATTTCGACACATCCGTGCTCGGTCTGGGGGATCCCGAGGGGGTGAGCTACAACGCCGACAACGACTCCCTCTTCATCGTCAGCCGCGACGCGCAGTTCGCCGTGGAAACCACGACGGCAGGGGTGCCGATCCGCAACATCGACTTCTCGTCGGCCGGCGTGAAAAAGCCCGCGGCAGTGGCCTACGCGCCCGGCAGCGTGAACCCCGCAGAGAAGCACCTGTACATCTCCGATCGTGGGGTGGACAACAACACCGACCCGAACGAGAACGACGGAAAGGTCGTCGAGCTCGCTCTCAACAGCGAGGGGATCTTCAATGCCCGCGTCGCGGCCTCGAGCGACGACGCGGAAGAGAAGGCCACGGGGAGGGTCAGCTTGACCAGCAATGACCTGGAGCTCGTCTTCGACGGATCGAATCAGACCGTGGGAATGCGCTTCAAGGGTGTCGGCATTCCCAGAGGCGCGACGATCCTGAGCGCCTATGTTCAGTTCACGGTGAAGGAGGCGACATCGACGGCGACCCCGCTGACGATCCAAGGGCAGGCCGCCGACAACGCACCGGCTTTCACCAGCGCCAAGCGGAACGTGTCCTCGCGCCCGAGGACGCTCGCTTCGGTGAGCTGGAGTCCCGACCCGTGGCTCGCTGTCGGCGACGCCGGGCCCGCTCAGAGGACGCCCGACCTGTCCTCGGTGATCGCGGAGATCGCCAGCCGACCTGGTTGGACGAGGGGCAACGCCCTCGCGCTGATCGTCACCGGCAGCGGACACCGGGTGGCCCATTCCTACGACGGAAGCGCAACGGACGCTCCGTTGCTGCACGTCGAGTACAGGCCGTGAGGAACGGACCTGAGGTCGGGCGGCGTTCCGTGGTCAGGCCTCCACTGGTTGAGTGCGTGAATACCAGCGACGCCTCAGCCATCGGACCGTCGGATCGTCCAGCCAGCAGTAGGAGTGGGTCATTCCGAACAGGTCCTGAACGAGCGTGGTCTTACCGGCCTGGCGTGGGCCGTCACGACCGTCACGAAGAGCTGTCTGGACCTGAGAACCTCTGCCGAAAGGCAACCTCCGTCACCATAACAGGCTAATCGGGAATCTGAGGTATCCGATTCCCGATCTGCATGGCTCAGGAACGTCCGACGCGCCGAGACGTACCGGTCGAGTTGCTGCTGGATCAGCGGGTAGTAGAGAGTGTGCCCGGGGTGACGGGGCTGGTAAACCGGTGAGACGGCGCGGGGGCCCGGCTGTGCCCGCGAGCCCGGCCCCGGCGGAGTAACCGCGCGGCCGATCGTCGCGTGCTGAATTTCCGTTGCGGGAAGGACTACAGCCGGGACGCCGAGACGCTGGAGGCGCCTGCCGTCGAGCGGGGAGACAGAGCTCACTTCGGCCCTCCCCGTGCCACGGCGGCCGCGATGTCGCCTCGCCCCGCAGGAGCGTCGGAGGAACTCGGGCCATGCCCGTCGGGTTATGATGATCGGCATTCTCGCGCCACTTTGACGAAGGGGACGGGATGGACGACGGCGAATCGCCGGAGGGACGACCGGCGTCTGATGGGGCGGAGGGCAGGGCGTGTGAGGAGCATCGTGACCTCGAGGAGATGACCAACCTCGGGGGATCGGTCGGCGCCGAAAAGACCCAGCCACGCCCCAGCTCGGTCCCTCCGGCTGAAGCCGTCGCGGAGAAGCTCCCCGGTCGCTGGGGCCCGCTGGAGCTGATCGAAAAGGTCGGCGAGGGGGCTTTCGGCGAGACCTTCCGCGCCCGGGACAGCCGGCTCGATCGGGACGTCGCGCTCAAGCTGCTCAAGCCCGAGGCCTCGAGCCAGCAAGCCGTCGCCGGGCGTGTCATCCGGGAGGGCGCACTGCTGGCCCGCCTGAGCCATCCGAACGTGGTGGCGGTCTACGGCGCGGAGCGGCGCGAGGGGCGGGTGGGACTCTGGATGGAGTTCGTGCACGGCCGGACGCTGAGCGACCTTTTGGACGAGCAAGGTCCCTTTGGCGAGCAGGAGGCAGCGCAGATCGGCCTGGCTCTCTGCCGGGCGCTGGCGGCCGTGCATCGTGCGGGAATCGTCCACCGCGACATCAAGGCCGGCAACGTGATGCGGGAGGAGGGAGGCCGCATCGTTCTTATGGACTTCGGGGCAGGTCTCGACATGCAGAGGGAGCGCGAGAGGGCCCGGTGGGTGACGGGCACGCCGCTCTACATGGCCCCGGAGGTCGTGCGCGGGGAGGGGGCGACGAGGCGCTCGGACCTCTACAGCCTGGGCGTGCTGCTATATCACCTGGTCACGGCGAACTACCCCGTGACAGCACGGACCATGCGGGAGTTGCGCGAGGGCCACGAGGGGGGAGACATCCGGCACGTGCGCGACGCGCGTCGGGCGCGCGAGGGGGCAGTGCGAGGCGGGTCTGCCTCGGCACGGACCGCCAGAGCAGCCAAGACCGACTTCACAGCGTGGCGTCGCGAGAGGATCGCCGAGTGGAGCCGGCCGCGCTACCGGTTGGACAAGGAGTTCGTGGCGCTGACTCTCTTGGTGGACCAGGGGGAGGAGGCGGCCGCCGGGCGGTGGAGCGCGCGGCCGGAGCGATACCGCGACCTGAGGGAACTGCTCGCGGCCGTTGACGACCCGGCGGTCGTGCTTCTGGGTCCTCCGGGCAGCGGGAAGAGCACGCTTCTGAGGCGGTTCGAGATGGACGCCGCCGAGGCGGCTCTTGCAGCTAAGGACCTCCGCGACACGGTCACCTTCTTCGTCCAGTTGAACAACTACCGCCCGCAGGCTCCCGGCGGCCCGCTTCCCGAGCCCGAAACGTGGCTGGCGGAGCGCTGGCGCGCGCGCTTCCCGGCTCTGCTGCCCCTGCCGGCGCTTCTGGCGGAGGGGCGCGTCGTGCTGCTTCTCGACGCCCTCAACGAGATGCCGGCCGCGACCGCTGTGGGACTGAGAGAGGCAGTGCTCCAGTGGAAGGGGTTCCTGGATCGTCTTACGACGGAGCATCCGGGCAACCGGGTGATCTTCTCCTGCCGGACGCTGGACTACAGCGCGCCTCTTTCGACCTCCAGGCTTCGGGTGCCGCAGGTGGTGATCGAGCCGATGACGGACGATCAGGTCGAGCAGTTCCTCGTCAAGCACAGATCCGAGGAAGGCGGGGAGATCTGGTCGCAACTGAGAGGGACGCCGCAGCTGGAGGTGATGCGCTCGCCGTACTTCCTGATGCTGCTGGTCGAGCAAGCCGAGGCGGCAGGCGGGGTCCCGGAAGGCCGCACCGGGCTGTTCACGGGTTTCGTCCGGCAGGCGCTGAGGCGTGAGGTCGAGCGTGACAATCCGCTGTTCGCCCCGGACGGACTTCTCACCGAACGGGACGTCAGGCGGATCGCCCAGTGGCGGTGGAAGACCCCGTGGGAGCTGCCGGAGCGGGGGGCGCTGATCCCGAAGATTGCCGATCTGGCCTTCGGGATGCAAGACAGGGCCGCGGATGGCGGGGCGTCGCAGGTGCGAGTCGGCTTCGACGAGGCGCTGGATCTACTGGGCCAGGGGCTGGGCGAAGACATCGTCAGGGCGGGCGTGGCACTGTCGGTCCTGGACGAGGACGCGGCAGGCGACGAGGTTTTGTTCTTTCATCAGTTGATCCAGGAGTACTTCGCGGGAAGGCGTCTGGCGGCGGCTCCCGAACCGCAGCGCGTGAGGACGGGCTGGCGTGTGGAGGAGGCATACCCACTGCTGGTTGAAGTGCTGGCGTCACTTCCTCCGTCCGAGACGTTGCCGGCGCTGCCGACGACAGGCTGGGAGGAGACGGCCCTTCTGGCGGGGCCGATGTCGTCGGACCCGGATGCCTTCGTCCGTGGGCTCATGCCGGTCAACCTCGCCCTGGCGGGCCGCTGCGCCGGGCAGCCGGAGGTGCGGGAGCGACTCTCGAAGGGGCTTCTGGACGATCTGCGGAGGGCGCTCGTGGAGCGCAGCCGCGACCGGGCAGCGGACCTGCGGGCGCGGATCGCGGCGGGTCTGGCCCTGGGTCCCCTCGGCGATCCGCGGTTCGAACGGCGCAAGGGCCCATACGGGGACTACCTGATGCCGCCGCTGGCGGAGATCCCAGCTGGGCGCTACCCGATCGGCGAGGACGAACCCTTCGAGTACCTGGGGCAGATGATCAGAAGCCACATGCCTCGCCACGAGGTGGAAATTGCGGCGTTCCGGATCGGCCGCTTCCCGGTCACGAACGCCGAGTGGGCGCCGTTCCTGGAGGCGGGGGGGTACGAGGAGGAACGGTGGTGGGACACGCCCGCTTCGCGGCAGTGGCAAAGTGGGGAGGGGACGGCGGAGGGCATGCATGCGAACGTGCGCTACTGGCTCGCGCGTTTCAAGAAGGATCCCGGTCAGGTCGAGAGGGTCTGGGAAAGAGGGCAGTGGACAGAGGCGATGTACGAACGATGGAAGAAGCGCCTGGCAATGACGGAGGGGGAGTTCGAGGCGCACCTGAGGGAACTGTATCCGGGGGGGAAGATCCGCGAGCCCGCGCTCTGGCGCGATGAGGCGTTCAACAACCCGGCCCAGCCCGTCGTGGGTGTGTGCTGGTTCGAGGCCCGGGCCTACTGTTTGTGGCTCTCTGGGCAGACGGGAGGGGTGTTCCGGCTGGCGACGGAGGTGGAGTGGGAGGCGGCGGCGCGGGGCCGCGAGGGACGGTTGTTCGCCTACGGCGACGCGTTCGATCCTCTGCGGGGCAACACGGCCGAGACGCGGATCAAGAGGACGACGCCTGTGGGGGTTTTACCGGATGGGGACACGCCGGAGGGTGTGTCAGACCTGACGGGGAACGTGGAGGAGTGGACGGGGAGCCTGTTCGGTCCGGGGCTCGAGTTCGATACGGCTCCCGTCGCGTATCCGTACAAGGCAGAGGATGGCCGCGAGGACCCCTCGGCGGGTGCGGAGATCCGCCGCGTGCTGCGCGGCGGCGG
>QHYA01000183.1 GCA_003223995.1 Acidobacteriota bacterium
GCGGGGGTGACGATGCCTGAGACTTTGACGGGACCGCGCCTCCCCTCCTGTGCTACTTTGCCCCCATGTCGAATGAGGAGCTCCCACGGGCTTCCTCCGCCCAGCGGGGAGGCCGCGTCCGGGGCCGTCCCCGCAGAGCAGAAGACACGCTGAGGGGGCGGCTTCGCCCTCAGGATCCCTTCGAGCTGATCCGCTGGCTCGCGCTGAGCCAGCCCGACCCGCGCAAGGCCCTCGCCGAGCTGGTCCAGAACAGCCTGGATGCCCGCGCCCATAAGATCCACATCACCCGGCTGAGGGAGCGCGGTGCGCCGTGTCTGAAGATCTTCGACGACGGAGAGGGTGTGATCTCCGAGATGGACCGGCCGGAAGCCCTGAAGTTCATCGCCACTCACATCGGTCATAGCCGCAAGCGCTCCCTCTCGCCGCAGGAGCGGCTGACACTGATGACCCAGGGGCAATACGGCATCGGGCTGCTCGGCTTCTGGAGCCTCGGAGGGATGCTCGAGATGCGCACGGTCGTTCCCGGCCAGAAGCCTTTCAAGCTGGTGCTCCACCGGGACCGGCCGGACTACTCGATCGAGCCGTTGCGCGGCAGGCTCCCGATCGACGAGCGATGGACCGAAGTCGTGGTGGTCGGTCTACACTCAGAGGCCATGGGAGCGCTCGTCGGCCGGCGGGCGGCCGATTACCTTGCATCGGAGCTGCGCGGTCAGCTTCTCGCCCGGGAGGTGAACCTCCTCATCGATGACCGGATGTCGCGTGGCCGGGCGCGGAAGTCGATCGCGGTCCGCCCGCCCCGCTTCCTCGGGGAGAGGATCGAGGGGATCGGCCCTCTCGAGGTCCCCGGATACCCTTCGATCCGCCTGGAGATCTATCTCACGGCGGGCTCGGAGGAGGACGAGTCGCATCGCCTTGCGGTCTATTCATCGGGAACGCTCGTGGCGGAGGGATTCCACGATCTGGGCGCTCTCGGGCTCGACAGCCCTCCCTGGACCGACCCTCGCCTGAGCGGGCTCGTGGACTTCCCCGGCTTCAACGTCGCGCCGGGCAGCCGGCGCGGCGTGATCGCCGACGAGGCGGCAGGAGCCTTGCTACCGGTCCGCAGCGAGAAGGACGCAGCGCCGGCCCCCGGCGGCCGGCGGGACTCTGGAGGCCCTGCGGGAACAGTTCTGGCCGAGGCGATGGACCAGGCCGCCGCGGGCCCCGGCCAGGCGGCCTCCGCCGAGCTGCCGCCGGGGATCGGGGAAGCGGCGCCGCCCCCGCAGACTCCCCCTCCCGACCTGCTCCCCGCGGGACCGCTCGCGGCGGTGCGTCTGACCCCCTCTCCCATCCGCGTGGAGTGCGGCGGGCGCAAGCGGGTTCAGGCCACGGGAGTGGATGCGATCGGATCTCCCGTGGAGGGCCCGGTGAGCTACTCGTGGCGCCTGAGCGGGCTCGTGGACTTCCCCGGCTTCAACGTCGCGCCGGGCAGCCGGCGCGGCGTGATCGCCGACGAGGCGGCAGGAGCCTTCGCGCGGGCGATCGCATCCATTGCACCGGTCCTCGCCGAATTGCTCGAGAGTCTCGACAGGCGCCGCGCCGAGGAAGTGGACAGGACGCTCATCCGCGACCTCCAGCGCTGCGCAGCAGCCAGGACCCGCGCCTGGAGAAGCCGCTCGAGCAACTGGCCGAGATCGCGGCATACGCCGACCGCAACATCTCCGAGCGGCGCGGAGCAGGAAAGGGCGCGCGGATCAAGAAAGGTGACGCAGGGCGGGGGCAGCCCGCCCCGCGACGGGACAGGAAAGGCCTCGAGGGCCCGGATCCGATTCCTTGATTCCGCCCTCATCCTTTCGTTAGACTGTTTTCGCAACTCCAGTGCCTCACCGGTGGCGGGAGGCCGGGGGAGAGGTTTCGCGGGAGAGAGGCGCGTGCCCGTCCACGAACCGGTCCGACGAGGGCCGGGCGGTGGTGGTTGCCTTTGATCCGGCTACCCTGAGCGAGACCTGATGAGCGACACCGCCCTGTGGTGCCTGGGGGTTTACACCGCCGCGGTCGTCTTTCTCGCCACTGTCATGATCGCTCTCTCCCACCTCCTCGGGGAGAGACACCAGGAGCGTGCGACGGGAGAGCCGTACGAGTCCGGGATCGTGCAGACCGGCTCGGCACGGCTGAGGTTCTCGGCCCGTTTCTACCTGATGGCGATGTTCTTCGTCATCTTCGACCTCGAAGCGGTCTTCCTCTTCGCCTGGGCAATCGCGGTTCCCGAGACGGGCTGGGCTGGTTACATGGAAGCGCTTCTGTTCGTCGCGATCCTCCTCGCCGCGCTCCTCTACCTCTGGCGTGCGGGGGCCCTTGATTGGGGCACTTCGCCCCGTCCGGCGGGCCGATCGGCGGCGCGAGACGAGCCCACTTTTGAAAGCGGAGCAGTGATGAATACGAGGGGGGAACGGCCATGAAATGGTGGCTCTCCGGAGCCGAGGCCCGTCCCGCCGGACTGCCCGGGCCCGCCGAGCGGCCGGCCCCCGCCACGGACCTCCACACGGAGGAGGAGCTGCGGAAGACCCTCTTGCTTGCCCGTCTGGAGGACCTCGTGTCCTGGGGGCGGAAGAACTCCATCTGGCCTTTCAACTTCGGCCTGTCCTGCTGCTTCGTCGAGATGGCGACGAGCCTCACGAGCAAGTACGACATCGCTCGCTTCGGCGCGGAGGTGATCCGGGGGACGCCCCGCGAGGCCGACCTGATGGTGATCGCGGGGACGGTCTTCATCAAGATGGCGCCGGTGATCAAGCGCCTTCACGAGCAGATGATGGAGCCGCGCTGGGTGATCTCGATGGGCTCCTGCGCCAACTCCGGAGGGATGTACGACATCTACAGCGTCGTCCAGGGAGTGGACAAGTTCCTGCCGGTGGACGTCTACGTGCCCGGCTGCCCGCCGCGGCCGGACGCCTTCATGGAAGGGGTCCTGCTGCTTCGCGAGGCGGTCGGCAACGAGAGGCGGCCTTTGAGCTGGTGGGTCGGAGAGCAGGGAGTCGAGCGGAAGCCCTTCCCCGCGCAGCGCGATCTGAAGCGCGAGCAGAGGCGCGCCCTGGCGATGCTGCGCACACCCGATGAGGTCTAACCGGGCCGTGGAAATCGAGCAGGCCGCGATGGAGGGGACCACGACGACAGTTGGAGGCAAGACCGCGCAGGCGGCGGCCGATTCCGCCTCGCCGGCGCGGGAGCTGGGGGGGGCGTTCCCCGGGCTGTCCCTGCTGCCGCAGGAGAGCAGCGACGGGATCCCGACCTACTGGGTTCCGAAGGAGAAGGCGCGCCCCATCCTCCGCTTTCTCAGGACGGGACTGGAGCGACCATTCCGGATGCTCTACGACCTGACGGCGATCGATGAGCGGGCCCGCGCGCGCCAGCCCGGCGAGCCGGCACGCGATTTCACCGTCGTGTATCACCTCCTCTCCTATGACCGCAACCAGGACATCCGCCTGAAGGTCCCCCTCGAAGGCGAGTACCCCGCGCTTCCCTCCGTCACCGACATCTGGCCCTCGGCGAACTGGTACGAGCGGGAAGTCTGGGACATGTTCGGGATCGGGTTCGAGGGACATCCGCACCTCTGTCGCATCCTGATGCCTCGGACCTGGAGCGGCCATCCCCTGCGCAAGGAACACCCGGCAAGGGCCACGGAGATGGGCCCGTTCGAGCTGCCGGAGGAGAAGCAGGAGGCCGAGCAGGCGGCCCTCCAGTTCCAGCCCGAGGAGTGGGGACTGGCGCGGCGGGGCGAAGAGACCGATTTCATGTTCCTCAACGTCGGACCTCAGCATCCGGGCACGCACGGCGTGCTGCGGATCGTCCTGCAGCTCGACGGCGAGGTGATCCTCGACGCGGTTCCCGAGATCGGCTTCCACCACCGCGGCGCCGAGAAGATGGGCGAGAGGCAGACCTGGCACACCTACATCCCCTACACGGACCGGATCGACTACCTCGGCGGGGTCATGAACAACCTCGCCTACCTGCTGCCGGTGGAGAAGCTGGCCGGAATCGAGCTGCCGCCGCGGGCCACGGTCATCCGGGTGATGCTGTGCGAGCTGTTCCGGATCGCGAGCCACCTCGTCTGGTACGGCACTTTCGCGCAGGACGTGGGAGCCTTGTCCCCTGTCTTCTACATGTTCACCGACAGGGAGAAGATCTTCGGGATCGTGGAAGCGATCTGCGGCGGGCGGATGCACCCGAGCTGGTTCCGCATCGGCGGAGTGGCCCAGGATCTGCCTCGCGGATGGGACAAGCTCGTCCGCGACTTCGTCGATTACCTGCCGGAGCGGCTCGACGAGTACGACAAGATCGTGATGAAGAACCGCATATTCAAGGCCCGCACCGTGGGCATCGGAGCGATGTCCCTCGATCAGGCGGTCGAGTGGGGAGTGACCGGTCCGAACCTGAGGGCCTGCGGCTTCGAGTGGGACTTTCGGAAGAAGCGCCCCTACGCCGGCTACGAGCAGTTCGAGTTCGACATCCCCACGGCCACGAGCGGCGACTGCTACGCGCGCGCGGTCGTGCGGGTCGAGGAGATGCGGCAGAGTCTGAGGATCGTCCGGCAGTGTCTCGAGAACATGCCGCCCGGCCCTTACAAGTCGGATCATCCCCTGACCACTCCCCCGCTGAAGGAGCGCACGATGCGGGACATCGAGACCCTCATCACCCATTTTCTCGGCGTGAGCTGGGGGCCGGTCATCCCGGCCGGCGAGGCCATGGTCGCGATCGAGGCGACGAAGGGGAGCAACGGCTACTACCTCCTCAGCGACGGCAACATCCATCCCTACCGGCTGCGCATCCGAGCCCCTTCCTTCCCCCACATGCAGATGCTTCCGGAGATCGCGCGGGGGCTGATGGTGCCGGACCTGCTGGCGATCCTGGGAAGCATCGACTTCGTCCTCGCTGACGTGGACCGATGAAACGCCGGGGCCGGCCGATGAAGCCCTTCGTTCTCGCCGGGGCCGGCCGATGAGACCGCGGTCATGCTGAGCCACAGAGAGATCGAGCAGATCGAGCACGAGCTGGCCATCGTGCCCCGAAGGAGCGGCGCCTGCATCGAGGCCTTGCGGGCGGTGCAGCGTCACAGGGGCTGGATCTCCGACGAAGCGGTCCGCGACATCGCTCGGTTCCTGGAGATGTCCCCGGACGAGGTGGACAGCGTCGCCACCTTCTACAACCTCATCTACCGCAAGCCGGTGGGGCGGCACGTGATCCTCATCTGCAACAGCGTCAGTTGCTGGATCATGGGCTACGAGGGAATCCGCAAGGCCATCGGCGAGAAGCTCGGAATCGGCCTCGGCGAGACCACGAAGGACGGCTGCTTCACGCTGCTTCCGAACCCTTGCCTCGGAACCTGCGATACGGCTCCTGCTCTGATGATCGACGAGGACCTCCACCGCGACCTCACGCCCGGCAAGATCGACGGGATCCTCGAGAGGTACCGGTAGGCCCGCCATGGCGATCGACCGTCCGCTGACCGAGAGGATCCGCCCCGGAGGAGAGGGGGCGGCCATCGCCGCCTACGAGAAGGCTGGAGGATACGAGGCCCTGAGGAAGGCCCTCGCGGGGATGACCCCCCAGGAGGTCACGAAGCTGGTGACGGAGTCGAACCTGCGCGGGCGCGGCGGCGCTGGCTTTCCGACGGGTCCGAAGTGGAGCTTCGTGCCGATGGGAAGCGACGCTCCGCGCCCGAAGTACCTCGTGGCGAACGCCGACGAGATGGAGCCGGGCACTTTCAAGGACCGTCTCCTGATGGAGGAGGACCCTCACCAGCTCATCGAGGGGATGCTGCTCGCCGCGTACGCCATCAAGGCCGATGTCGCCTACATCTTTCTGCGCTGGGAGTACCGCCTGGCCGAGCGCCGCCTGCACCGGGCGATCGCGGAGGCGGTTGAGGCCGGATATCTGGGGCGGAACATCCTCGGCTCCGGCTGGGATCTGGACATGTTCGTGCACATCTCGGCGGGCCGCTACATGTGCGGCGAGGAGACGGGGCTGCTCAACGCCCTCGAGGGGAAGCGCGCCACCCCGCGCGCCAAGCCTCCCTTCCCGCAGGTGTCGGGATTGTGGGGCAAGCCCACGATCGTCCAGAACGTGGAGACCCTTTGCAACGTTCCCCATATCATCGCCCGGGGCGCCGCCTGGTACAGGGGCCTGAGCCGCAGCGAGGACAGCGGGACGAAGCTTTTCGGAGCCAGCGGGAAGGTCGCGCGTCCGGGGCTGTGGGAGCTTCCGATGGGGACGACCATCCGGGAGATTCTCGAGGAGCACGCGGGCGGGATGCGCGACGGGCTGCGCTTCCGGGGTCTGCTTCCCGGAGGGGCATCGACCGACTTCCTCGTCGAGGAGCATCTGGACGTGAAGATGGATTTCGCCTCGATCGCCCGGGCGGGAAGCCGGCTCGGCACGGGGACGATGATCGTCCTCGACGACCGGACCTGCCCCGTCGGAATGGTCCAGAACCTCGAGGAGTTCTTCGCCCAGGAGTCCTGCGGCTGGTGCACCCCCTGCCGCGAGGGCCTGCCGTGGACGGCGCGGCTTCTGGAGGCGATCGAGGAGGGGCAGGGCCGGCCGGAGGACCTCGAGCGGCTCTCCGTCCACTGCAAGCTTCTCGGCCCGGGCAACACCTTCTGCGCCCTTGCTCCGGGCGCCGTCGAGCCGCTGCAGAGCGCGCTGAAATATTTCCGCGAGGACTTCGAGGCTCACATCCGGCAGAACCGCTGTCCCCGGAGGTCCGGCTGATGGCGAAGGTCTGGATCGACGGGAAGACGCACGAGGTCGACCCCTCCCGCAACCTCCTCGATGTCTGTCTCTCGCTCAAGCTCGACCTCCCCTACTTCTGCTGGCACCCCGCGATGGGATCCGTGGGGGCTTGCCGGCAGTGCGCGGTGAAGCAGTTCCGCGACGAGGCCGACAAGGCCGGCAGGCTCGTGATGGCCTGCATGACCCCGGCGGCGGAAGGGACGCGGATCTCGATCCAGGACACCGAGGCCCGCTCCTTCCGCGCGGAGGTGATCGAGTGGTTGATGGTCAACCATCCCCACGACTGCCCCATCTGCGACGAGGGGGGCGAGTGCCACCTGCAGGACATGACGGTGATGACGGGGCACAACTACCGCCGCTTCCGGTTCAGGAAGCGCACCTACCGCAACCAGTACCTCGGCCCCTTCATCAACCACGAGATGAACCGCTGCATCCAGTGCTACCGGTGCGTGCGCTTCTACCGCGGCATCGCCGGCGGCAGAGACCTGCAGGCTTTCGCCTCGCGCGACCATGTGTACTTCGGGCGGCATGAGGAGGGCGTGCTCGAAAGCGAGTTCTCCGGCAACCTGGTGGAAGTGTGCCCGACGGGCGTGTTCACGGACAGGACGCTGAAGCGCCATTACACGCGCAAGTGGGACCTCCAGACCGCTCCGTCCGTCTGCGTTCACTGCGGCCTCGGCTGCAATACGATCCCGGGAGAGCGCTACGGGGAGCTGCGGCGCATCCGGACACGCTACAACGGCCATGTCAACGGCTACTTCCTCTGCGACCGCGGACGCTACGGATACGAGTTCGCCAACCACGAGCGGCGGCTTCGCGGGCCGCTGCTGCCCAGGGGGCCGGACCGGCCGGCCGAGCCGATCGGACGGGACGAGGCCATCCGCCGTCTCGCGTCCCTGATCTCCGATCCGGCCAAGCTGATCGGCATCGGCTCCCCGCGCGCCTCGCTGGAGGCGAACTTCGCCCTGCGCGCTCTCGTGGGGCCGGAGCGGTTCTGTCTGGGCGTGGTCGAACAAGAGGCGCGCCTGCTCGCGCTGGTGCTCCAGATCCTGCGGAACGGCCCGGCCCGCTCCCCATCGCTGCGGGAGGTGGAAGGATGCGATGCGGTCCTCGTCCTGGGCGAGGACGCGACGAACACGGCCCCCCTGCTCGCCCTGGCGCTCCGAGAATCTGTCCGCCAGCAGCCCCTGAAGCTCGCCCGCCCCCTTGCCATCCCCCTCTGGAACGACGCGGCCGTCCGCGAGCTGGTCCAGGACCAGAAGGGTCCTTTCTTCCTCGCCGCGCCCGCGGCGGGAAGGCTCGACGAGATCGCCACGCGGACGTTCCGCGCCGCCCCGGAGGAGATCGCCCGGCTCGGCTTCGCCGTGGCCCACGAGCTGGATCCTGCCTCTCCGGAGGTCCCGGGCCTCGCCGATGAGGTCCGCTCCGAGGCGCGTGTGATCGCGAGCGCTCTTCGCTCGGCCGAGAGGCCCCTGGTTGTCTCCGGGACGAGCCTCGGGAGCGCGGACGTGATCCAGGCCGCGGCGAACGTCGCCTGGGCCCTCTCGAAGGACGGCAAGGCGGCGGACCTGACCTACACGGTCCCCGAATGCAACAGCCTCGGTCTGGCCCTGCTCGGAGGAGGAAGCCTCGAAGCCGCCTCGCGGGCCCTCTCCGAGGGGAATGCCGAGACCGTGGTGATCCTCGAGAACGATCTGTACCGGCGCGCGGAGTCCCCGGTCGTGGACCGGCTCCTCTCCTCGGCCAGGCACGTGGTCGTCATCGACTGCCTCGCTCACGACACGGCCGCCCGCGCCGAGCTGGTCCTACCCGCCGGCGCTTTCGCCGAATCCGATGGCACTCTCGTCAACAACGAAGGGCGCGCCCAGCGCTTCTATCAGGTCTTCGTGCCGGCCGGCGAGATCCAGGAAAGCTGGCGCTGGCTGCGGGATGCGATGGCCGCCGCCGGGCGGGTGGAGGCCGCAGGCTGGAAGAGCCTCGATGACATCACCTCGGCCCTCGCCGCGGCCGTTCCGATCTTCCGGGACATCCTGCGGATCGCGCCGGGCGCCGGGTTCCGCGTTGCGGGAGAGAGGATTCCACGGGCCTCTCCCCGCTTCAGCGGACGGACGGCGATGCTGGCTCACCTGAGCGTTCACGAGCCGAAGCCTCCGGATGACCCCGACTCGCCGCTTTCCTTCTCGATGGAAGGGTACGAAGGGCCGCCCCCGGCCTCCTTGATCCCCCGGTTCTGGGCGCCGGGCTGGAATTCGGACCAGTCGCTGCATCGGTTCCAGGAGGAGGTCAACGGTCCCCTTCTTGGCGGCGATCCTGGCCTGCGGCTCATCGAGCCGCCTCCAACGGACGCGAGGGCGAGCCTGTTCGACCGGATCCCACCTCCCTTCGAACGCCGGGCGGGGGAATTCAGACTCGTTCCGCTGTACCACATCTTCGGCTCCGACGAGCTGAGCGCCCTCGCTCCCGGTGTGGCCGAGCTGGCGCCGGCGCCCTATCTGGCCCTTCACCCCGACGACGCCCGCGAGGCGGGAATCGCGGACGGGGGCACGGTCGAGATCGGGCTGGCCGGAGGCGGGCGGCGACTGCCGGTGCGGCTGGCCCCGGAGCTGGCGCGGGGAGCTGCCGGCGTCCCCGTGGGACTGCCGGGGATGGAAGGGATCCGGCTGCCGGAATGGGGCCGGATCGTGAAGCTCTGAGCGGATGGCGAGAAGGGGAATCCAGGAGAACTCCGGACGACGATGAGCGAGACCGCGCGGTCGCTGCTCAACAGTGCCGGTCTGCTGGCCGCCACTCTCGGTCTGGCCTCCGGGCTGATCTGGCTCGAACGGCGGTTGCTCGCCCTCTGGCAGGACCGCTACGGGCCCAACCGCGTCGGCCCCTTCGGCCTGCTCCAGGTTCTGGCGGACATGATCAAGATCTTCTTCAAGGAGGACTGGATCCCTCCCTTCGCCGACAGGCCGGTCTTCGTGATGGCGCCGGCCGTGATCATCATCAGCGTCCTGATGTCCTTCGCCGTCGTCCCCGCCGCTCCAGGGATCGGCGTCGTGGACCTGAACGTGGGCCTGCTCTTCTTCCTCGCGATGTCCTCCATGGGGGCTTACAGCGTCGTGCTGGCCGGCTGGGCCTCCAACAACAAGTACTCCCTGCTGGGAGGCCTTCGGTCAGCCGCCCAGATGCTCAGCTACGAGGTCTTCATGGGCCTGTCGCTGATGGGGGTCGTCGTGCTCGCCGGCTCGTTCAACCTGAGGGAGATCGTCCTGGCCCAGCGGAGGATCTGGTTCGTCGTCCCCCAGTTCCTGGGGTTCGTCGTCTTCCTGATCGCGGGACTGGCGGAGACCCATCGGCTCCCCTTCGACCTCCCCGAGGCCGACAGCGAGCTGATCGCCGGCTTCCACTCCGAGTATTCGGGGATGAAGTTCGGGATGTTCTTCGTCGGGGAATACCTGGGAGTGATCCTGATCTCGGCGTTGATCTCGGTCCTGTTCCTCGGCGGCTGGATGGGGCCCCTGCTGCCTCCCCTGGCCTGGTTCCTCGTCAAGACGCTCTTCTTCATCTGTCTGTTCATCCTGTTCCGCGCGGCCCTGCCGAGGCCCCGCTTCGACCAGTTGATGGGGTTCGGCTGGAAGGCGATGCTTCCCCTCTCGCTGCTGAACCTCATGGCCACCGCAGCCGTCGTGCTGTGGATCGGGGGTCCGCGATGAGCGAGCGGGAGAGGCTCGAGACCCGGGGGCCATCATGCTGAGCGCGCTGCGGACCCTCTGGTACGTCTTCCTGCACACGTTCCGGAGACGGGTGACCATCCAGTACCCGGATCAGAAGCCGTACCTCGCCCCGCGATGGCGCGGCCGGATCGTCCTGAGCAGGGACCCGGACGGAGGGGAGCGCTGCGTCGCCTGCTACCTCTGCGCCGTCGCCTGCCCCGTGGACTGCATCGCGCTGCAGGCGACGGAGGACGAGCACGGGCGGCGCTATCCGGAGTTCTTCCGCATCAACTTCTCCCGCTGCATCTTCTGCGGCTTCTGCGAGGAAGCGTGCCCCACATACGCGATCCAGCTCACGCCGGACTTCGAGATGAGCGAGTACCGGCGGGACAAGCTCGTCTACGAGAAACAGGACCTGCTGATCGCCGGTCCCGGAAAATATCCGGACTACAACTTCTACCGCTTCGCCGGCCTGGCCATCGCCGGCAAGGACAAAGGGGACGGAGTCGAGGAACAGCCGCCCGTGGACGTCAAGAGCCTGCTGCCCTAGGCCGCGTTTTCATGAACGCTCTCTTCTACATCTCCGCGGCCATCGCCGTCTTCTCCACGGTGATGGTCATCACCCGCACGAACGCGGTGCACGCTCTCCTCTACTTCATCGTATCGCTGCTGTCGGTCGCGGTGATCTTCGCCGTGCTGGGCGCTCCGTTCGTCGCGGCCCTCGAGGTGATCGTGTACGCGGGGGCCATCATGGTCCTGTTCGTCTTCGTCGTCATGCTGCTGAACGTGGGCGCCGACTCCACGGAGCAGGAAAGGATGCTGCTGATCCCGCGCGTGTGGATCGTGCCGGCCGTTCTGTCCCTGGTCCTGGCCGCGGAGCTGGGGTACGCGCTGTCGCGGGGCAGCCCGGTCATCCACGAGTCCCATCGGGTGGACCCGAAGACGGTTGGCATCGCTCTGTTCGGCCCGTACGTGCTCGGTGTGGAGCTGGCCTCGATCCTCCTGCTTGCGGGACTGGTGGGCGCCTACCACCTCGGCAGGCGGGAATGGCGGCGCAGGGAGCGCAGCGAGAGTCGGCCATGAGCACGGTCCCCGTCGAGCACGTCTTCCTTCTGGCCGCGATCCTCTTCGCGCTGGGGCTCGTCGGGCTGCTGGTGCGCCGGAACATCCTCTTCATGCTCATCGCCGTCGAGATCATGCTCAACGCCGCCGGCCTCGCCTTCGTCGCGGCCGGCTCTCGCTGGGGTCAGGCCGACGGCCAGGTGATGTTCCTGTTCATCCTGGCGATGGCTGCGGCGGAGGTCTCGGTGGGGCTGGCCATCGTCCTGCAACTGCACCTGAGGTTCAAGACCCTGGACGCGGACGCCGCGAGCGAGTTGAAGGGATAGGCCA
>QHYA01000273.1:0-3081 GCA_003223995.1 Acidobacteriota bacterium
GTCATCTCCGGGCCGACCTCGGGGTGAGGAAGGAAGCCCTGGCGGTGGCGCGGGCCCAGACCGGGGTAGCCGAAGCTCGTCTCGAGGACCTGAGGCGGCACTTCGAGTTCGCGGAACAGGTGAAAGACAAGCGCGCCATCAGTGCCGAGGAGGTCACGCACCGACGCTCAGCGGTGGAAACGGCAACGGCCGAGCTCGAAGCGGCCAGGGTCCAGATCGCAGCAGCCGAGTCCCAGGCGCACGCCGTCGAGGTGGACATCGAGCGAAGCACCGTTTGCGCGCCCATCGATGCGGAGGTGCTACAGGTCAAGCTGCGTGCGGGTGAATTCGCCCCCGCCGCTCCGACGGCGGCGCCCCTGATCCTGCTCGGCCGATCGAAGCCGCTGCACGTCCGGGTCGACGTCGACGAGCACGAAGGGTGGCGGGTGCGCCCGGGCGCGGCGGCGACGGGACACCTGCGGGGAAACGCCGCCCTGAAGACGCCGCTGCAATTCGTGCGCTTCGAGCCGTTCGTGGTCCCGAAGAGGTCACTGACCGGGGACAGCACGGAGCGCGTCGACACGCGCGTCTTGCAAGTCATCTACCGAGTCGAGCGGGACGACCTTCCGCTCTTCGTGGGCCAGCAGGTCGACGTATTCATCGATGGGGGACCGGACCATGGAGGAGAGCGATGAGATTCCGAGCGCTATCATTCTCGCTCGTGCTGACCACGATCGTCGCGTGTGCCGTCGGGCCCCAGTACAAGCGTCCGGCAATCTCCGTCCCGCAGGCTTGGCGGGAGTCGGCGGCGGCGGAGGCGCCGGTAACAGGCTCCTCGCTCGAGCGCTGGTGGATGTCCTTCCATGACCCGATCCTGGACAGCCTGATCGTCCGCGCCGTGGAGGGCAACCTGGACCTCAAGATCGCGGCCTCGCGGATCCGCGAGGCAAGGGCGGCGCGGGGGATAGCGGCTTCGGCCGCGTTGCCTCAGGTCGACGTGGAGGGTGCCTACTCGCGGACGAAGCGCAGCGACGCTCCCTTCAGGTCCGCTGCCGGAGGGAACTCGCCGTTCGGCAACAGGGAGCAGAATGTCTTCGAGGCCGGTTTCGATGCCGGCTGGGAAATCGACGTTTTCGGCGGCGTGAGGAGGGACAAGGAGGCGGCTCTGGCGCAGGTTCAGGCGGCGGAAGAGGGCCGGCGGGACGTTCTCGTCACCCTTCTGGCAGATATCGCCCGGAACTACGCGGAGATGCGGGGAACCCAGCGGCAGCTCGAGATCCTCGATGCGACCGTGCGGTCGGAGACAGACACCCTCGACATCACAAAGGCGCGCCTCGAAGCGGGGTTGGGGACGGAGCTGGACGTGGCGCGCGCCGAGGGCCTCCTGACTGCGACAACCGCCCAGCGCCCGACGCTGGAGCGCCTCGCCAAACAGGCTGTCTACCGCCTGGGCGTCCTGCTCGGCCAGGACCCGGGTGGGGTCGCTTCGGAGCTGGAGAGGCCGGGGGGCATTCAGCTCGCGCCCCCGGAGGTTCCACAGACGCTGCCTTCCGAGCTCCTGTCGCGGCGGCCGGACCTGAGGCGGGCCGAGCGGGAGCTGGCAGCCGCAACGGCTCAGGTCGGGGTCGCGAAGGCCGACCTGTTCCCCCGGTTCTCGATCAACGGGAGCTTCGGTCGTCGCAGCGAGGACGCGGAGGACCTGGGCTCGGGCGCCAGCCAGTTCTGGATCCTCGGCCCCCGCGTGCATTGGCCGATCTTCTCGGGGGGCCGCATCAGGGCCAACATTCGCGTTCAGGACGCGCGACAGGAGCAGGCAACCCGGCAATACGAGAAGGCGGTCCTGACAGCGCTGGAGGAAGTGGAGAACGCGCTCTCGTCTCACGCACGGGAGCGCCGTCGCGAGGAGTCTCTTCGGAGCTCCGTCGAGGCGAACCGTCGAGCTTTGGACCTCGCAACGGAGCGTTACACGAGCGGCCTGGAGAGCTTCATCTCGGTGCTCGACGCACAGCGCTCGGTCTACGCCGCGGAAGACCAGCTGGTCCAGAGCGAGAAGAACGGAGTGGTCACACTGATTGCAGTCTACAAGGCACTCGGAGGCGGCTGGTCATCCGAGAAGGCCGATGCGTCAGAGCTCCAGACCGACGCAGCACATCATGGAGGGCACTCATGACTCGAGCGCAAGCCACAGGTGCAGCCTGACGACCCTCACAGCAGTGGCCAGCCAGAGTAAGATCGTCTTTCCTGCGGGCGAGTATGTTTTCACCCTCGACACGATCTCGACCGGCTCGGTCACGATCCGCAGCTCCGGCAACCAGAAGAGGACGATCCTACTCGCCCGCAAGGTGGTACTGAATCGAGAGGATGGAATACCGACTGTGGGATTCAACAGCTACGGGGAAAGTCGGTTCCTTTCGAAGCTTCAGAACGGCCAGACGAATGGCTGGGAGATCGCTCCGTCTCCGATGGAAACTCAGATTTCCAGAAATGGGGGCGGCCCGCCTCGGATCACAGCTCTTCGAGCCACCAGCAGAGAATCAGAGTAGACCGCTTCCCGACCCGGGCGCCGCGCGGAGGGGGCTAGTGTGCCGCCGCTGATTGGAGGCCACGCTGGGGTTCGGGTCGCCAGCAGGGGAGTTCGAGCGTGAAGCAGGCGTCCTCGATCGAAGAGGAGGTGCAGCGGACTTCGCCGCCGTGCAGCCGTGCGATGTGTCGGGCCAGAGGAAGACCGAGGCCGTGTCCCGCATTGCGTGCGCGGGCCTCGGGTCCGCGATAGAACCGCTCGAAAAGGGCGTCCCGCTCGCTCTCCCCGATCCGTGCCTCGGGGCTCACGACCGAGACGCGTACCCACGGTTCGGTGACATCGCACTCGACGCGGACCGTTCCGCCCGGCGGCGTGAACTTCTTGACGTTGTCGAGAAGGTTCTCCACGGCGATAGCGAGCAGGTTCTCGTCGCCCCGCACCAGAACTTCATCGGGGAGCCGCAGATCGGGGGCCGGTGCCGAGGCTGCGGAGTCCCGCTCACCCCGACCGGCGAAGGTCCTCGCCGAGACTTCTCGGACGAGGTCCGCAACGTTCAAGGTTTCGCCCCGCTGGATGCCGCT
>QHYA01000273.1:3130-5676 GCA_003223995.1 Acidobacteriota bacterium
GGCGCTCCAGAAGGCGCCCGAATGCGTCATCCAGGTCCGCGATCTCCGCCGTCTCGTTTCTCCGCTCGCGCGCCCCCTTCGGCTCGTTCGAATCCCATGCGGGAAGCCCTCCGCCGCCCGGGGCTCCGGGCGGGCTCGGTTGCCTCATCGCGGAAACCTTGTTCGTGAACTCCACAAGCGGCCTCGTGGCGCGGCGGCCGACGATCCCTCCGACGACGACCGCGAGGAGCACGCACACGGGCAGTGACAGGGAAAGGGACCAGGCGAACACTCCGATCGCGCGACGTTCATACTCCTCCGGAGCACCGAGAAGAAGAGTCGCGCCGGGAAACTCGCTCGCCCTGACGAGCCATCCGTCACGGCTGAAGCACGTCTCGCCGGTCGGAGGAGGGCCCAGCGGTTTGCCGGCAGGTCGCTGGGTGACGAGCCTGCCGGCGCTCCAGATCTCGATCCGGTAGCCGACGATGGCGCTGTCCTTGATCGCCTCGGGGCCGGCCTGCTCTATCGACACGCCCTCCTCCCTCACCTCCGCCTGTATCGCCGAGCCGAGAGCGGCCGACGTATCCGTGAGCCCCTTCTCCTCGCTCGATCTCCAGAGCAGCCGGGAGACCAGCGCGGCCGTGCCGGCGAGGGCAAAGGAGGACAGGATGGCGACGAGGACCATCCCGCGGACCACGCGCGCGACGAGCGAACCCCGCCTCATTCCCTACCCTCGTGCTCGGTCTTCTCCAGGGCGTATCCGTGTCCGCGGATCGTCCGGATGAGCCGTTCGCTTCCGGAAGCATCGAGCTTCCGCCGGAGTCTTCCGATGATCACCTCGAGGCTCGAGGCGGTGTGCTCCGTCGCCTCTCCCCAGATCTCCTCGAGCAGGTCGTCGCGCGATACCGCGCGACCCTCCGCCCTGGCGAGCCTCTCGAAAACCTCGATCTCACGGCGGGTAATGGGGATCTCGGTCCTGCCACGAACGACGAGTCGCCGGGAGAAGTCGACTGAAACCTCCCCATGGCGGTACAGGTGATCGCGCCCCGTTCCGCGCGCACGGCGCAGAAGCGCGCGCAGCCGTGCGCGCAGCTCCGCGAGGGCGAACGGCTTGTAGAGGTAGTCGTCAGCCCCCGCGTCGAGACCCGCGACCCGCGACGCCACGTCGGCCCTCGCCGTGAGGATCAGCACCGGAGCGCGCTTCCCGCAGCGCCTCCACTCCTGGCACAGCCAGAGTCCGTTTCCGTCCGGCAGTCCGAGATCGAGGATCACGGCATGGAATTCGCCTTCCTCCAGGGATGCAGTCGCCGCCACGGCGGATCCGACGGCCGTGACGAGGCACCCTTCCTCGCCCAGCGCCCTCGCGACCAGCTCCCGGGTCTCCCGGGAATCCTCCACGAGGAGGATGCGTACACTCGCCAGGCTCTCAGCAGGTCGGCTCAAGGATCGTGGGACCCCTTCATCACGAAAATGTGCAACTCCCTTCGCCGCGGGTGAAGCGTCCGGCTTCGGGAGAACATAGACCGAGAGGCTGAATGATTCCTGAACGCTCAGGTCTCCGACCACACCTGAAATGGAAAAGTTCAGGCTCATAGTGTATTTTCGCTGATGTATGGGAGGAAGCACGCTGCCTTCTCTATCGACGACGAGAACGAAGAGTTCTTCATAGGAGGTCGAACAATGAAATCGAAGCGATTCACGATTCCGATTTTACTCGCCTCCGCCTTGGCGGCGGTCTCTCTGGCCGAGGCGCGACACTTACGCAGAGCGCCTTCGCCCGCGAAGGCGGAAGGCTTCGTGGACGAGGTGACCAACAAGTTCTTCCCGCTCCGTCCGGGAACGACGTTTCATTACGAGGGTACAAGTGATGGCGTCCCGGTCTCTGACGACATGACTGTCACGCATGACATCAAGGTGATCCTGGGCGTCAGCTGCACGGTCGTCCAGGACCGCGCCTACGAGAACGGGATCCAGGTCGAGGACACTTTCGACTGGTACGCGCAGGATCTCGAAGGCAACGTGTGGTATTTCGGCGAGGATACCCGGCAGCTGGATCCGAACGGCAATGTGATCGGCACGGAGGGCTCCTGGGAGGCGGGAGTGAACGGCGCGCAGCAGGGGATCATCATGGAAGCGAATCCGGGAGTCGGCGATCGCTATCAGCAGGAATTAGCCCCCGGCGTCGCCGAGGACTTGGCCCGGGTCTCGAACTTGAACAAAACCGTTTGCGTCCCATATGGGTGCTTCGACGACGTGCTCAAGACCAGGGAATGGTCCACGCTAGAGAAGAATGTCGTCGAGAACAAGTACTATGCCGAGAACGTCGGCGACCTCCTCGAAGTAATGGTCAAAGGAGGGGACGAACGCATCGAGCTGAAGTCGATCAGCCACGAGCCGTGATGACCGGAGCGATGGGGGAAGGGCTGCTCCCTCGGCTCGACACTGACATTCGCGGATCTGCCGGGAGTCCCCGACGGGGAGGATGCTCACCGCGGTGCGGGTCTTCAGCCCGGGTCACGGGTGGAGCGCCCCCACGAGAGCCCGATGCCGAGACGCACGCTCCTCGG
>QHYA01000184.1 GCA_003223995.1 Acidobacteriota bacterium
GGCTCAGCTCCTGGAACAGCTCGAGCGCTTCCTTCGGCTGCAGGCCCTCGTGCACCACCTTCCCAACGGCCTGGATCATGGCGGCCGGGGAGTCGGACTGGAAGATGTTGCGCCCCATGTCCACTCCCGCCGCCCCCTGAGTCACGGCGTTGTGGGCCATGGTGAGGGCATCGAGCTCCGGGAGCTTCTTTCCGCCGGCCATGATGATTGGGACCGGGCAGGAGGCTGTCACGGTCTCGAAGCCCTCGGGGCAGTAATAGGTCTTGACGACCTGGGCCCCGAGCTCGGAGCATATCCGACACGCCAGCCGCAGGTAGCGGGCGTCGCGCACCATGTCCTTGCCGACAGCCGTGACGGCAAGAACCGGGATGCCGTGCCGGTTCCCCATGTCCACGAGCTGCGTCATGTTGTGCACCGACCGCGTTTCGAACACGCCTCCCACGAACACCTGCACAGCCAGCGCCGCCACGTTCAGCCGGACAGCGTCCTCGATGTCCACGGCGATTCGCTCGTCGGAAAGCTCCTTGAGGATGCTCGGGCCGCCGCTGGCCCTCAGGACGATGCCGCTGCGGAGAGCAGGCGGGATCGACGAGCGCAGGATGCCCCGCGTCAGCATCAGGGCGTCGGCGTGCGGCAGCAGCGGGACGATGCTCACGTCAACCCGCTCCAGCCCGGTGGTGGGGCCCTGGAAATAGCCGTGGTCAATCGCCAGCATGACCGTCCGCCCCGTCGTGGGACGGAAGATCCGGCCCAGGCGGTTCTGCATTCCCCAGTCGAGACTGTTTGACCCTTTCAGGAAGAACGGCTCGTTGCGGGCGGGAACGTCCAGGTGGTAATTCTTGGATTCCTTCCCCTCGTCGGCATCCGGCACGCGGCGAGCCCTCCGGCTGGAAAGATCAGTGAAACGTCGGCGCGCCACTCTACCACGGTCCCTTTCAGTCCGCGGTCGCGGGTGGCGATCGCGCGCGTCGCGCCCGGCAGACTGGGGAACATGCTCGGCCCAAAAAAAAGCCGGGGCATCTGCCCCGGCTTGGAGGGTCAGTCGGTGGGACTGCGGTCTTTAGGCAGCCTTTATGGCTTTCCTCTCCCCTCCCGCGACCTCGATCGGAACCTTGCGACCGACGCCTTCAGCCGGCAGAGTGACCTCGAGGACGCCGTTGCTGAAGGAGGCCTTCACACCGTCCGTCTTGACTCCCTCGGGCAGCGTGAAAGCCCTCTCGAACTGTCCGTGGGAGATCTCCCGGAAATACAGGCTCCCCTGCTTGCCCTGATGCTGCTCCTGCTTGTGGCCTCGCAGGACGAGCCGGTTGCCTGCCAGAGAGACCTCGACGTCCTTCGGATCCACGCCCGGCAGCTCCGCCCGCAACACGAACTCATTGTCGCGCGCGAAACACTCGACGGGCGGGTACCAGGTTCCTGCGGTGAATGCCGGCCAGGTCGCCCCCGCGGGAACCACAGACCTCGTCGAGCTGGCAGGAAGCAGCTTCTTCCCCTCCGTCTCCTCGGACGTCAGGCCGACGAGCTCGCCCAATGTGCGCCGGAACAGGGCATCGAAGTTCGGAGAGATGTCGAACATCTCGTCGAACGGATCGAATCTTCCAAACATGTGCACTCCACTCCTTTCTCTGTTGTTTCTGCCCCTTCGGGCCATAGCGGCCTCCGGGACGTTCTTCTCATAAGATCGGACCGCGCACGTGTCAATCCTCCCTGGGAGTCTTCAAGGGCTTCCAGGGGAACCTAGGGGAGGCTGCCCTTGACACAGGGCTGGGTTAGCAGTACGAGCTTATGCGATTGCGAATCCGGCGCGACCGGTGGAGAAGGAGGCAGAAGGTGAAAGAAACGACGCAGAAACGACCCATCCCGCTGAAGCTCGAGGTCGAGGAAATCGAGCACAGGACGAGGCCTGGGTGTGACTCTTCCAGCACCTCGCCCCTGTGCACCTGCCCGATAAGGGAGGTGCTCGCCGAGTAGCGGCTTGGAGACCGGGGCGCCCGCAGTGCTCCGGGCGTCCCGCTCCCTTCTGCTCGGATTTCCGAGATCCTCTCTCCTCTCATGCTCTCCGAGCGGTGTCTCTACACTCTGATCTACGCTGAGAGGGAACATCACGAGGAGATCCTCGGACAGCTCGTGACCCCGCTCGTGCGAGAGATCCGCGACAGCCCCGAACTGGACTCCCTCTTCTTCGTTCGCTTCAACGTGCCCCGCTGGCAGGTGCGCTTCCGGATCCTGGGTAGCTCCGAGTGGGTGGAAGGCCGGGTGAGACCCCTTGTCAAGCGTCGCCTCCTCTCCTTCGAGCAGCGCCGGCTCGCGAACGGCCACGAGTTCGCCACATACCAGCGCGAGTACGAGAGGTATGGCGGTGAAGAAGGGATGCGTCTGGCAGAGAAGGTTTTCTTTCACGACAGTCTCGCCTGCTTGGCCCTGATGGAGGCGGAGCGCAAGGGTCTGGTCGGGAAGAGCCGCAGGGAGATCAGCCTCGTCCTGACCGAGAAGCTCCTCGACCTGATGCGGTTCGACACCACCCAGCGCATCGCCTTCCAGAAGCTCGGCTATCGATGGGCGATCGACTTGAAGAGCTGGGACGAGGAGGACTTCAAGGTTCTCGACAGAAAGTATCAATCCCTCCGGGAGGGGCTTGCGGAGCTGCTGTACGGCGAGCAGAGCCAGGACGCGGAAGCGCAGCTAGGTGGCGAGGTGCCCGCACGGATCGTCCGGACCTTCCTCGACTCCGTCCGCCCCGTCATCGATCGGCTCCTGGAGACCCACGCCGAAGGGCGGATCCCTCAAGACCTTGTCTACCTTGCCTGGTCCTACACTCACATGCTCTGCAACCGGCTCGGGATCGACCCGACGCCCGAGGCGATCCTCCGCTATTTCATGCACCGGCTGCTTCTCGACAGGCCCGGGGCGGTGGCCTGAAACCTCTTCCGGGGCGGACATTTGGCCGAGCATCACGATTCTTACCTCGGTTTCGCACGGCACTACGACCGGCACGGTTGGGACTGGTACGCCCACGCGAACTCTCAGCGGCTCCTCGTGCTTCTCCAGGAGCGGGGGCTTTCGGGCGGCAAGATCCTCGATGCCGGCTGCGGCACCGGCACGCTGGCCCTCGCTCTGGCCTCGCGAGGCTACGGCGTGACGGGGATCGATCTGTCCGAAGAGATGCTCGCTGTCGCGAGGAGCAAGGACCCGGCCGGCTCGGTCATCTGGCGAGAGGGGGACATCACGCGCTTCGACCTGCGGGAGCCGGGAGGGTTCGATGCGATCCTGTGCGTCGCCGACACGCTCAATCATCTCGAGACTCTCGACGAGTGGGAGGCCGCCTTCTCGCGGTTTGCGGTCCATCTTCGTCCTGGAGGACGGCTCTTCATCGACGCGGTGACCTGTCTCGGGCTGGAACGACTGGACAAGTACTCCGTTGTCGAACGCGACGAGCAGACCCTGATCCTCGGGATCATCTACGAACGAGGAAGACGACGCTCCACGCTCAAGGCCACCTCCTTCGCCAGGCGCTCGGGAGATGGGCTGTACGAGAGGGCCACCGAGACCGTTACGGAATGGGGCCAGCCCGTCGCGGGAATCATCGAGCGGCTTCGCAAAGCGGGCTTCACCGAGGTGGAGCGACCCTGGGCTTCTTCCCCGGAGACAGCCGCCCAGGACGACCCCGAGCGACACGAGCGGTTGACCTTGCTGGCGCGCAGGTCGTGAAAACCCGGTGAAAGCCCGCGTCATTCACGAGACACCGTCGCAAGGGGCAGTCATCGCTCGAGGCCGCGGCGGCTTGTCAGTGTCAGGCGGGACGGCCGAGGTAGGCCCTCAACTGGGGCGGGACGGAGCGACGGAGCAGGACGTTTCTCGCCTGCCACTCGGAACCCTGGTCCATCTCAACGAGGAACCGAACCTTCCCCGCTTCACGCACGCCGATCGGCACCCCGTCGCGGTAGAGGATGCGGTTCGCGGGCGCGGGAGCCACGCGGGCTCCAGGCGTGATGATTCCCGCGAGGTTCAACGGATCGGCCGCGCTGACGGAAACGAGCTTGCCCTTCGGCGATTCGCGGCGCAGCGCGCGCAGCAGACCGACGGCGTCCGGAAGCGCGAACTGCTCCCCCTGGAAGCCGGCCACGAAGCGTCCCCCCCGGATCTCGCCGCGCGCTTCGAGCCGACGGTACACATTCAACAGCTCCCGCCACGGAAGCGCGAGCGTCTCGCGCTCGAGCAGCTTGCGGAAGACCACACCGTAGCGGCGCAGCAGGATTCCACAAATCCTCCCCGCCGCGTCATCCGGCTCCGCCGACTCCGGGCGCCGTGAATCCGTCCCCAGGACCCACCAGCGGCCGGCGCTTTCGATGCCGAAGGCGGCGACCGATCCCTTTCGACGGCCTCTCCCGAGGGGGGGCCTTCGCTCCGAGGGAGTGAGCAGGGCCCGCAGGCCCATGAAGCTATCGCAGGTGATGAGCCCTCGCGCCACCAGTTCCGCGAGGGCGTTTTCGACCTGGCTGCGAAGCAGCCCCGTTCCCCGCACCAGGTCGTCGAAGAACGAGGCGCCGCGCTCGGCCAGCCAGCCGTGGACCGACAGGGCCGCGTGCGACAGTCCCGAGCTGGCGGCGTCGGTCCGACGGAAAAGGGCCTCCAGCAGGCTCACGTTGCCTCGTGTCAGCAGCGTGATCGGGGTCGATCGGACCGGAGAAGCCGGGACGCCCTGAGGAGGAGCAAGGCGTGTCCAGACCAGCCTTCCGGAGAGACAGAGGGCGTCGAGCCAGACCGGGTCGTACTGGGCGAGCCGGGACGGCAGAAGCTCGCCCTCCCAGGCAGACGCGGCGCACTCGAACCCTTCCAGCAGCTCGATCAGTCCGGCGAGGCTTTCCGTGCCTTCCCCGGACTCGGAGCGGTCCTCGGGGGCCAGACGGTGCCAGGAGACAAGAAAGCGCATGAAATCGGCCGCGCTGACCGGCTCGATCTCTTGTCTGAGGCGGTTGATCGTGTAGCGGTGGATCCGAGCGAGAAGCCTCCTGGCGCACCATTCCATCTCCCCATCGCCGCCGCTGGCGGGTGTGAATCTGCCGCGCAGCAGGCTCCCTTCCGCTTCCAGCTTCGCAAGCGCCGCATCGAGCTTCGACAGGGGGAGCCCGCAAGAGGCGGCGAGGGCGGTCGAGGAGATGGGACCGAGCGCTTCCATTCTGCTGCGAAGCAGCTCGGCCTGCCCCTCTTCCTCGCTCCAGCTCTTGCAGGCGAACTCCTCGGGGGCGGCCAGAGGCGGCTCGAAGGAGGCTGAGGGAAAGGCGGCCCGAAGCTGCGGAATCTTCTCGGCTGCAACCCAGAGGACCGCTCCCATCCCGCCGGAGGGAGGGAGCCGCATCCGGCACGCGCGCCGCTGGGCGATCAGCTCTTCGAAGAGCCCGGTCCGGCCGGACGCCCGAGTCATCGAAGCCCCCTCGGCTTCGGTGAGAAATCCGATCAGGGACAGCGCATCGTGAAGCTCGTCCGGATCGCTGGCCTGCGGCCAGGACTCCTCACGGACCCGCTGGATCGCCGATGCGTCGAGAGTCCCGAGCTCGGCGGCCTTCCCTGGATCCAGCCACCGCCTGCTGTACACCGCCTGGGTCCGACGTTCTTCGAGCGGAGCGTCGTCCAGGAAGGCGTAAGGTCTCGCGGAGAGGATTTCCTGCGCGAGCGGGGACGGCTCGTGCAGGTCCCGAGCGATCATCCGGATCTCATCCCGCTCCATCTCCCGCAGCAGCGCCTCGAGACCCTCGATGTCCATCGCCTCCTCGAGACAATCGCGGATCGTCTGCTCCACGAGAGGATGATCCGGGATCTCGCGCTGTCCGACGATGTTCTCCGCGCAGGCGAGCTGGTCGGGGAAAACCGCCGCCAGCAGATCCTCTGCATGCATCCGCTGGAGCTGCGGGGGGACCTTTCGCCCGCCCCTCCATCGCGGCACGGCCAGGGCGCGGGCCGCGTTCCAGCGCCAGCGGATGCCGAACATCGGGGCGTCGAGCAGCGCCTGGACGAGCAGCTCGCGGACCGACCCGGAGCGCAGGAACTGAAAGACGTCCTCGAGAGGAAAGCTGTGCATGGGCCCCAGCGACAGGACGATGGCGTCTTCGGTTGCGGCCGCCTGGAGCTCGAAGTTGAACTTCACACAGAAGCGCTTCCGGAGCGCGAGCCCCCATGCCCGATTGACGCGGCTTCCCCGGGGAGAATGCAGGACGAGCTGCATGCCGCCGGTTTCGTCGAAGAACCGCTCGAGCACCAGAGTGCGCTCGTCCGGCAGGACTCCGAGCGCGGCCTTCGAGGCGGCGAGGTACGAGACGATCTGCTCGGCGGCGGGCTGCGCGACGCCAACCTCCTCGACGAGCCAGCTCATCGCTGCGCTCGACCCCGCCGCCCCCGGGTTCGGTCCGAACGCACCCGCCGATGGCTCCCATGCGGCCCGCTCCGGCCGAGACGCACAGAGCCTGTCCGAAACCTCTCTCCGCAGCCGGCAGACCGCCTCCGACATCTCCCGGCTGCGCGCCGGCGCTTCTCCGAACCAGAAGGGGATGCGGGGCGGCTGGCCGTGGGCGTCCTCGACCCGCACCCGTCCCGGCTCCACTCTCAGGATCTTCCAGGAGGCGTTGCCGAGCTGAAAGATGTCCCCCGCCAGGCTCTCCACCGCGAAATCCTCGTTCACCGTGCCGACCACCGTCCCCGCGGGCTCCATCACCACCTCGTAGTCGGCCGTGTCGGGGATGGCGCCTCCGGAGGTGATCGCCGTCAACCGGGAGCCGCGCCGGCCGCGCAGACGGCCGTTGACCGCGTCGCGATGGAGCGCGGCGCCGCGCCGGCCGCGGCGGGTCGTGAAACCGTCTGCCAGCATCACGACCACCGCGTGGAACTCGTCTCTCGACAGGTTGCGGTAGGGATAGGCGCGGCGGACGAGATCGAAGAGCGCCTCCTCGCTCCATTCCTCGCAAGCGACGCAGGCGACGATCTGCTGGGCCAGGATGTCAAGGGGCTTCTCGGGGATCTCGAGCCGGTCCAGCTCCCCCCGCCGGATGGAATCGATCAGCGCGGCCACCTCGACCAGCTCATCGCGCGTCAGCGGGAAGAGCCTCCCCTTGGGAAAGCCGCCCACCGTGTGGCCCGACCGTCCGACCCGCTGCATCAGCGTGGCGATGGAGCGTGTCGAGCCGAGCTGGCAGACCAGGTCCACGGCGCCGATGTCGATGCCCAGCTCGAGCGAGGCGGTGGCGACGAGGGCCCGAAGCTCCCCCGCCTTGAGACGCTGCTCCGCCGAGAGCCGCTGCTGCCGCGAGAGGCTGCCGTGGTGCGAGGTCACGTGTTCGGCACCGATCCGATCGGCGAGGTGCCGCGCCACGCGCTCCGCCATCCGCCGCGTGTTGACGAAGACGAGTGTGGTCCGGTGCTCGCCGATCAGAGCAGCGAGCCTGTCATAGATCTCCTCCCACACCTCCCCCTGCATGACCGCTTGCAGCGGCGAGCCCGGCAGCTCGATCGCCAGGTCGAGGTCCCGCGCGTGGCCGGCATCGATGATGGCGCAGTCCGGCTCGCCGCCCGGAGCCAGGTCCGCCACGCCGAAGAGGAAGCGCGCGACCTGCTCGATCGGATTCTGCGTGGCCGACAGTCCGACGCGCACCAGCTCCCTGGATTCCGGCTCCGCCAGGGCGGCCAGCCGCTCGAGAGAGAGCGCCAGGTGTGATCCCCTCTTGTCCTGGATGATGGCGTGGATCTCATCGACGATCACGGTCCGGACCGTTCGCAGCATCGCCCGGCCGCCCTCGCTCGTGAGGAGGATGTAGAGCGATTCGGGCGTCGTCACGACGATATGGGGGGGACGCCGGGTCATCGCGACGCGGTCCGCGGGGGAGGTGTCCCCCGTTCTCACCAGCGTCCGGATCGGCACCTCTCCCCATCCCTGCGCGCGTAGCTCCTGCTGGATGCCCTCCAGGGGCGTCTGGAGGTTGCGCTGGATGTCGTTACTCAAGGCTTTCAGGGGAGAGACGTAGAGGACTTCTGTCCTGTCCTCGAGGGGCTTGACCACTCCTTTCCGCACCAGGGCGTCGATGGCGGAGAGAAACGCGGCGAGGGTCTTCCCCGAGCCCGTGGGCGCGGCGATCAAGGTGTGGCGGCGCGCCTGGATGGACGGCCAGGCTCGGGCCTGCGGCTCTGTCGGCGCCGTGAACTGCCTCCCGAACCAGGCCGCGACAGCCGGATGGAAACGATCCAGCGGCATCGTTCAAGACTATACCTGGAAGCTCGAACTCCACCAGCCGGAAGAGGCCGGAGAGTCCATCCGTTTGCCCCTCTTCCGGCCGGTTCGTATAATCCTCTCCCGTTCGCTGGCCAAAGGACAGCCATCATGGAAAAGCGACCGAGAGGCTCCCGTTCGAGGGGCGCTTTCACCCTCGCGCTGCTGGCCGCCGCATTCCTGCTCGTGGGCGGGTCTTCGCGGCCGCGGCGCATGGCGCCTCCTTCTCCTCAGGTTTCTGCCCCTCCGGCCGTGAAGAGCGGCTCCTACCAGGGGACCTGGCTCTACGCCGACCGCATGACCCGTCTGGCCTTCTGGTTCGACGAACAGAACGGGAAGCTCAAGGTCCGGTACCAGTACGACCTGAAAACCGCCGGCTACGGCGATTCGGGCCAGGACGGCATTGGTCCCTGCAGCTCGGGCACGGGGCCCGGGACTTTCACGTTGACGTACCGCCTGGATCCCGACGGCATCGTGCGCGGAAAGATGGTCCGCAAATGGCCCAACGGCCCGGGCGAAGACGACGATGTGACCGAGAGCAACGACTTCGAGGCCTACCGCATCGGGCTGGGAGACGAGCTCTACTGCCTCTTCAAGAACCGTGTTCGGGAATCGAAGAAGAACGGCCAGCCGGTCGGTGAGCCGCTCGGTGAGTTCTACTTCACCTTCCGCAAGGTGACTGACGAGATCGTCTTCTGGGAAGAGCTGAAATCCTGACGATCCGTCTGGCCGGTCGCCTCGCGCTGGTCTCTGCCCTCCTCACCGCCGCCATGCTCGGCGCTCCCGCTATCACGCTCGGCGCTCCCGCTGTCACGCTCGGCGCTCCCGCTGTCACGGACGACGCTCCCGAAGTCACGGACGATGCTCCCGCGGCCTCCGTTCCGGAGAGTTCAACGAGCCTCCGCACTGCCAGATCGCAGGTAGCACCCGCCCCAACGGGCTGGCGGAGGTTCCTCTGCGATTCGAAGGTGCTAGCGCGGCGGCTGGCCCTGCAGGAGCCGGGCGACACCAGGCGATTCCTGGAGGTTGTCGGCACGACTGGCCTGCTCTACACCGGGAGAGTATCCATCCAGGAGGAAATCCGCGAGCATCGCTCCGCTTCCCGCACGAGCCTGTATCAGGACGGCAGGGTCATCTCGAAGGGGATCGTGGCGCCTCTTCTTGCGGGCGGGTTCCTCGCCCTGGGGAAGATCTCGGGAACCCCCAGCGAAGCCGAAACGGCCCAGATCCTTCTCGAGTCCGCGTTCTACTCCGCGGCTCTTGCGGGGGTCGGTTCCTTCGTTCTGGCCGCGAAGCGTCCAGAGAAGGGAACGGCCGTGCGGGCCTTCCAGACGGGCGGCCATGGCGTGAGCCTCGATGTCGCACTGGCAGGATCCGTGGTGGCGCCACTCGACCGCCGCCACTTGCGACTCCATCCGGAGGATGGCGGCCTGCGCCGCGTTTTCAAGCTCGCCGTCCGCGGCGCGCTGTATTCCGCCCTCGGTCTGACGGCGCTTCAGCGGATGGACGCGGACAAGCACTGGGCACCGGACGTCTTTCTTGGCGCCGCGGCGGGTCTCACGACGGGGTACTCGCTGTGCGCGGCGCACGAGAGCCGAAGCCCGGGAGAATCGGACCGGGATCCCGGACCCCCGCAGCCTCGCGCCTCTCCAGCGGTTTCATTCCTGCCGGGCGGATTCCTCCTTCGCTGGTCTCTCTGATGGCGAGAATCGTCCCGGGATGCACAGGGACAGGGCGCCTCCCATGGCTTGCCTTCGCGGTTCCGGCAGTTCCGTCGCTCCTGGCGCTGCCCGTTCTGGCGGCCCTTCCGGCTCTGGCAGCCCTGCTGGTCCTCGCGTCTTGCGGGGAGCCAGCCGTCCCCTCCGTCGAGAAACGAACCGTCGATGACCAGGAGCGAGGGTGCCACTTCGTGGTTCCGCCTCGCTGGTCGTACCTTGGCGAGGAGCTGCGCTCGCCTGGAGGGAGCGTCTTCACGATCGAGGTCCTCTCTCTCGTGGATGCCGATCCGAAGTTCCTCGCCGAGCTGCCGGAGTCCCTCGTGCCCCAGCTCGAGGCGAGGACCCGCTATTTCTTCAGTATCGTCAAGCGGGCTTCGCGGCGGCAAACGACCGTCGGGGGGGAGCCGGCGCTCGAGGTGGCCTTCCCGGTCCAGGTTCGCGGCCTGTAGCGGGGGCGGCATCCCGTGACGCCCCGCAAGCTGTCGCGGTGCCATGAGAATTGCTCGAATACCGGAATTGTCTCCCTTGACAGGTTCATTCTATAAATCTATATTTATCGATATGAACACCCGCCTGACGCTGGCCTTCAAAGCGCTCGCAGATCCGACCCGCCTGAAGATCCTGGAGCTGCTTCGATCGCGCGGGAAGAGCTGCTGCGAGCTTCTCTCTCCCCGCGAGCCGGGCCTGTGCGCCTGCGACATCGAGAAGGCCGTCGGGCTGTCTCAGGCCGCGGTCTCGTATCACATGGGCTGGCTGCGGCGCGCCGCACTCGTCCGGGCGGAAAAACGCGGCCGCTGGATCTATTACCGGAGAAACGAGGAGGCCCTCGCCCGGCTTGCGGGAGCGCTCGCAAAGGCGGTCTGAAGGAGTCCGGCGAGAACTCCAACCGTGTCGATCCGGAGAGAGTCGGAGGAAACACCATGGACGCTGCTGTTCACATTTCCTTGAAGGTGTCGGAGCTGGAGCGGTCGGTAGGCTTCTACCGGAAGCTGCTGGGAGAGCCTTCGAAGCTCCACCTGGACTACGCGAAGTTCGTCTCGCGCGACCCGGAGATCCACCTGGCCCTCTCTCCCGGTCTCGGCCACGCGCGCGGACGAGGCCCTCTTTCACACCTCGGCATCCGGGTCGGCTCCACGGCAGAGGTCCTCCGCCGCAGGGCGGAGCTGACCGAGAGAGGCCTCCGCACGGAGATGGAGATGGGGACGGACTGCTGCTATGCGCGGCAGGACAAGTTCTGGGTCACGGACCCGGACGGGAACCGCTGGGAGGTTTACACCGTGCTGCGCGATCTGCAGGACGAATCGGCCGCTCCTGCCGCCAGGCGGGCAGCGTGCTGCTGACTCACTGCGCTCGCTTGCCGGAGGCCTCAGCCTCCCGCCCCCACCAGAGCTTGGCAACGGCGGCGCCATCCTCCCCGCCCCATCCGCGCCGGGAGGCTTCCTCGAACATCTGCGCGATCGGTTCGATCGTGGGGAAAGGAAGCTCGGCCTCCTCGAGAGCGCGCCGGATCAGCCTCAGATCCTTGCGAACGAGATCCACGGTGAAGTCCGCATCGAAGGCCCCGGCGATCATCTGGCCCCCCTTTGCGCGGAAATACGGCGAGCCGAGCCCCGCCTCCAGAACGTCCACGAGATCGGAGGGGGACAAACCCGAGGCTCTCGCCAGCGCCAGGGCTCCCGCCAGTCCGCTGAGCAGATGGGCGAGCATGAAGTTCGCGGCCAGCTTCATCTTTTGCCCCGCCCCGATGGGGCCGACATGGTAAACCGCCCGGGCGAAGGCGTCGAGGACCTGGCGCACGCGGTCGATGTCCTTCCGCGCCCCCCCTGCCATGACCACGAGCTTCCCTTCCTGGGCCGCGCCCCGGCTGCCGAGTACCGGCGCGTCCACGAAGGACACACCCTTCCCCGCCAGGAGGCTCTCGGCTCCGAGCGCCGCCGGGAAACCGCTCGTCCCCATGTCCAGCAGAAGCGATCCCTGGGCGAGCCCCGCTACAACCCCGTCGGGACCACCAAGGACCTCATCGAGGGCCTCGGGAGAGGAGACCATCGTGATCGTGATCTCAGCCGCGGCGGCTGCTTCCCTGGCCGTCGCGGCAAGGCGCGCCCCTGCGGCGAGGAACGGCTCCGCGCGACGCGCCGTCCTGTTGTGGACAACGAGAGGGAACCCGCCCCTCAGAACACGCTGAGCCATCGGCGTTCCCATCGTGCCGAGGCCAATCCAGGCGATGGTTGGTTTCATCGGTAACCTCTCTCCCGGGAAGCCCATCAAAGGGGAGGGTCTCGACCGAGCGGAGGCAGTGTCTCGGTCGGAACCCTGGCCCACCGGCCGCCCCGATTGGGCATCGATGCGGTCTCAGGATTATAGCCACCCCAGAAAGGGGTGACGACAATGCGCCTGATGCTCTCCGCGGCTTTCGCCGGCACCGCGCTCCTGCTGGGCGGCGGGAACCCCGGCGAATCCGCTGGTGCTGCGGGCGCCGAGGCCGTCCTCGCGCCCGAATTCCCCTCTCTCGATTCCTCTTCCTGGGCGGGACCGGCCACGTCGCTCTCCTCCTCGAGAGGAAGGGTCGTCCTTCTCAATGTGTGGACTTTCGGCTGCATCAACTGCCAGAGGACCCTCCCCTGGGTCCAGGGGATCGCGGAGCGCTTCGCGGGCAAGGGGGTCTCGGTCATCGGCGTCC
>QHYA01000185.1 GCA_003223995.1 Acidobacteriota bacterium
TCAGCTTGTAGGTCAGAGCGAGAAGGGGCCGGTAGTGCCCGCTCTCCAGCCCTCCCCAACCTCCGAAGTAGTCGCTCTTGAAGATCCCGACGATGTCGAGAGGGCCCGTGACGAACCTGTTCTGGAGCAGGTCGATCTTGTCGTCCAGGGCGAAGCCGTTCCAGGCCGAGCGGCTGTAGAGCGCCACGGCCAGACCGGAGGGAAGGAGGAGCAGGGAACGCGGGAAGTGCCTCGGCAGCGGAGGTCTCGTCCTGGAGCCCACCTTGGAGATCAGGGAAGGAACAGCCGGGACCTCAGGAGTCCCGTGCGATGCAGCAGGTATCGGCACGCGGTCCAGACCGTCTTCAGGCCGTACACGGTGCTCTGCCGCAGGTTCGCCGAGGAGGCGCCGGGGAAGTAGCGTGTCGCGACGGGGACCTCCGCGATCCGCATCCGGAACGCAACGGCCTGGAAGATGACCTCGGTATCGAAGGCGAAGTCATTGCTGTTTCTCAGAAAAGGGACCGTCTCGAGGAACCTGCGGCCGTAAGCGCGGTAGCCGGTGTGCATCTCGCTCAACGAGGTCCCGAGGACGGTATTCTCGATCGCCGTCAGGGCGCGGTTCGCGCAGCGCTTGTAGAGCGGCATTCCCCCGGCTCGGGCTCCGCCGGGGGTCGCCATCCTCGACCCGAGAACCAAGTCCGCGCGGTTCTCGACGATCGGCCGCGTGATCTCCGGGATGAGCGAGGCGTCGTACTGTCCGTCGGGGTGAAGCATGACGACTACGTCCGCGCCGAGCCGCAGGGCCTCCATGTAGCAGGTCTTCTGGTTGCCGCCGTAGCCGACATTGTGCGGATGCCGGATGATGGCCAGCCCCAGGGCGCGAGCCACATCGACGGTCTCGTCGCGGCTCGCATCGTCCACCAGCAGGATCCTGTCCGCGACATCCAGAGGGATGGCGCCGTAGGTCATCTGGAGGGTTTGAGCGGCATTGTAGGCAGGCATCACGATCATCGTGCGGAGAGAGCGTTGCGGTCCCGCCGCTGGGCGCGCCTGCCCGGTCTCTGCGGGCTGGCCCGCCCGAGCGGGAGAGCGGGACGTTTCGTCCAGCGCCACGGCCCTCTCAGCCCCCCTCCTCGGCGATCTGGCCGAGCCGCTCGAGGAACTCCGGGCCAACAAGGACCTCTCGCGGCTTCGCTCCCTCTCCGGGGCCCACGATCCCCTCGTCCTCCATCATGTCCACGATGCGGGCCGCGCGGGCATAGCCCAGGCGCAGGCGCCTCTGGAGGTGGGAGACCGAGGCCTGGCCTGTCGTGACCACCAGGCGCACAGCCTGACGATACATCTCGTCCCGTTCGGCGTCGTGGGAGTCCGCCTCTTCCTCTTCCGCATCCTGCAGCACGGACGTGTTGTAGGAGGGAGTGGCCTGTTTCTTGAGGAAATCGACGATGCGGCAGGTCTCCGGCTCCGTGACGAGAGCCCCGTGGACACGGATCAGCCGGGAGGAACCGGGAGGAAGGAAGAGCAGGTCCCCGCTGCCCAGAAGCGCCTCCGCCCCGCCCGTGTCGAGGATGGTGCGGGAATCGACCTTCTGGCTGACCCGGAAGGCGATGCGGGCCGGAAAGTTCGCCTTGATGATGCCGGTGATCACGTCCACCGATGGCCGCTGGGTGGCGAGGACGAGATGGATGCCCACGGCCCTCGCCATCTGGGCCAGCCGCGTGATCGATTCCTCGACCTCCACCGAGGCCACCATCATCAGGTCCGCCAGTTCGTCGATGACCACCACGATGTAGGGGAGAGGCCGCAGCGGCTCCTCCGCGCCGGTCTTCTCGTTCCGCCGCGTGCGGTTCGGTTCATGCCGCAGCAGGGTGTTGAACTGTTCGATGTTGCGAACCCCCGTCGTGGCCAGCGTCCTGTAGCGGATCTCCATCTCCCTCACGGCCCACTTCAGGGCCGCAGCGGCCTTTTTCATGTCGGTGACGACGGGGATCAGCAGGTGAGGTTCCAGGTCGGTGACATACGGCTCCCCGTCGATGGTCTTGCCCAGGGCGAGCGTGAGCCGGCTGCGCGAGGCGGCGAAGGCCGTGCTGCCGATCACGTCGCGGAGGTGGATGGTCTCCTTCAGGACGTTGGGGACCTCGACGCCGACAGTGGACTTTCCCGCGACCCGGTCCACGCGGATCGACTCGGCCTTCAGGGCAAGGCAAAGGTCGTCCACGAGGCTGAGGATGCGGCTGTACTTCACCCCTGGCTCCGGCTTGAACTCATAGGTCGTGACGACGGGCCCGGGGTGGATCTGGACGACCTGCCCCTCGACCGCAAACTCCCGCAGCTTATCGGACATCAACCGCGCCCTCTCGATCAGCTCCCTCTCGTTGACAGGGGATTCGGCCGGCGGGGGGGCCAGCAGATCGATGGAGGGGAGAGAGAAGCTCCCCGCGGGCGGGGGGTGCGGCGATAGCGGCAGGGGTGGCTGGGCAGGCCCGGGGGCGCGACGCGGCAGGACGGGGGTCCCCGCGCCTTCGCCCGCGCGTGGGGACTGACCCGATCGGCCGGACCCATCGGCCTGCATCCTCTTGCCTTCCTCATCGGGCGAACCCGGCAACGAAGCGCGCGAAGACGGCCTCGGCGCTCCGCCGGCATGTGATGCAGCGGACCGGGAACTCGCGGATCGCAAGCCGTCCGCCTGCTCGGCCTCTCCGTCTCGCTCCCTTCTCAGCTCTTGCTTCTGCCGGCGGCGCTGCTCGCGAAGGTGCTTGCGCAGCACGGCGCGGCGCATCTTCTCCTTGCGGCGGGCCTCGCGGAAGCGGGCCCACCGGACCCTGAGCGACTGGGACAGATGCCGCATGGGCCGGGCGGTCAGGGCGCCCACAACGGCGAAGGAGAAGCGCGTCGAGAAGATCAGCCCCAGGGCGATGCCGCAAGCGGCCCCGATGATGGCGCCGAACCATCCGACCTGCTCCTCGGCCAGTCTCGCGATGGCAGCGCCGATCAGACCGCCCGCGGCCATCGTGTCCCCACGGAACTCCATCTCGCCCGGGAAGAAGGCCGACAGCAGAACGGCGAAGGCAAGAAGGACGACGATGAGGCCGACGGCCCGAGCCCAGGCTGGCTCAGCGCCCCTCGAAGGGGCCGGCGAGCGAGAGCCCCTGAGAAGCGCCCAGGAGAAGATCATGAGGGCGAGAGGCAAGGCGATCGCGGCGAAGCCGAGAGACTCGAAGGCTCCGCGGGAGATGTTCGCTCCCACCGGACCGATCCAGTTCAGCGGCTTGCCGGTGCGCTCGACCCACCAGGAGGGATCGTCCGGATGGTAGGTCAGCAGCGACACGGCAAGAAGCGCTCCTGCCGCCAGCAGCAGCACTCCTGCCATCTCACCGAGACGCGGCTCGCGGAGCCCCCTCCAGGACATCGATTCCCTATGGCCCTCGATCAAATCCCGCAACCACCCGATCAAGTCCCCGGAGACCCCTGACAATGACCGATGGGTCTTCCACTAGCCCCATCCCGGGACATCGTGTCGGCGGGACTCATGAGTTCCGCGAATTATAGAGCAGGCGGGACCGCAGAGGGTCAGCGTTCGGTCGCGACAGCGGGGGGGAGCTGAGAGCGCACGACGTCGTGGATCAGTCGGGAGTCTGACAGTGCTCTGGCGCTGTCGGCTTCGTCGAAAAAGTCAGCGGGTGGCCGGCCTCCGGGGACATCGTGCCGCAGAGGTCATAGGAAGGGCGAATCATGGAGCAGGCGGGACAGCTCGACGTACTGGCCGGGAGTGAGCTGCTCGGGGCGGGCATTCTCCGGTGCCCCGCAGAGGCGCAGCATCTCCCGCAGCTTGGCGGGGAAGTCGGGCGACGGGGAGGGCGACAAGCTGCGCAGCGCGTTGACAAGCATCTTCCGCCGCTGAGCGAAGGCGCGTTTCAGGAGGTTCTCGACGGAATCGAGAACCTTCAGGGGAAGCGCCGGCGATTGCGGGAACTCCAGCGCGATCACGCTCGCTCGCACCTTGGGCGGGGGTCGAAAGGCGCCCGGGGGGAGCTCCAGCACAGGCCGGCCGCGGCAGGTGAGGGCGACCAGGACGGAAATGTAGCCGTACTCGCGGCTGCCCGCGTCCGCGAGCAGCCTCGCGGCGACCTCCTTCTGCGTCATCAGGAGAGCGTTGGAAAGGAGATGGGCTGTCCTCAGCAGCTTCTGGACGACGGCCGTGGCGATGCTGAAGGGGAGGTTCCCGATGACCCGGATCCGCCCGCCGGGTGGGGCCAGCTTCCGGGCGATCCCCGCGAGGTCGGTCTCGAGAATGTCCCCGGGCAGGACCTCGACCGAAGGAAACCCCGCAAGGGAGCGGCGCAGATCCTCCGCGAGCCTCTCGTCGATCTCGACGGCGACCAGGGAGCGAACGGCTCCGGCGAGCAGTCGTGTGAGAGCGCCCCTTCCCGGGCCAATCTCCAGGACCCCATCGCCTGCGGAAGGGGCGAAAGCCTCGATGATGCGCTGGCAGGCCCTCCGGTCCGCTAGGAAATGCTGTCCCCACCTCCGGCGAGCGCGCCGCGCGGTACTTGCCGATCCCTTCATCTAATAGGCTATTTGCGGCCGGCCTGGCCGGAGGCGGCATGGGACGGCTGGCCCGCGGCCGGAAGCATCCCGAACCGCGCGGCGGAACCTGCAACCTGTGAGACGCCGTCCTTGCCGGTTCCATCAAGAAGAACCTCGAAGACGTAGTCTCCGGGAGCGAGGCGGCTCGTGGGCAGCAGATCGACCAGAGTCTCGCAGCGCGGTCGCTTCCGATCCTCGAGAACCACGTCGGTGGGGGGAATCTTTTCCACGAGGCCCGATCCTTCCTTCATCAGCCTGCGCTCGAATCGGAGCGGACCTGTTGCCGCTCCGGAGGTCGCCTCGCAGATCGCCGTCATCGCGGCCAGGGACGTGTCGGATGCCATCGCCTGCTGGACCAGCAACGGCTCGATGCTGCCCGCTCCCCCGACCACGTCCTCTCTTGCTGCGCTCTCCGACTCCTTCGCCTTCTTTCCCGTGGAGGTCATCCCTGAGCCCTTGACGACGAGATTCTTTCCCGCCGGCCGCCCCAGGACCGGGCCGACGAGGAAGGTCCCCTTTCCTGGCAGGTCCGGCACCTGGATCGTCTCTGCCCAGGAGGAGCGCACGCCTCCTTCGGGGTTCGACAGCACGACGCGGAGGTTGTATTCACCGGGCTTCAGGACGACCGGCTCGAGAAAGGACACCTGTCTTTGCCGGGCTCCGCCAGTCGTGCCGCGGCTGCGGACTATTATGCGACGATCGAAGCTGTGCACGATTCTCGTGCCCTGCACCAGCACGGCGCCGAAGTCCTGGCTGACCTCGCCCGACCCCTCCAGGACGAGAGGGAAGCCGAGGGCGATGACGGCGTTCCACGAGTCCTTTGCTGCCGGCTGGAGCGGGAAGATGTGCGCGCGCAGGATGCCGTTCTGCGCCTTTCCGGGGTTGCTGAAGGCGGCCAGCAGCAGCGACTCCCGCTTCTTCTCGGGAGAGCGGAACCCGAAGCGATTGGCATAGAGAGGCCGCAATCCCGCCCCTTTCACCGATACTTTGATGCCCCGGTCAACGTCGAGCCCGGCGTTCTTTGGATAGAAACCCAGCGAGTACCGGCAGGCGAGATTGCTCCGTGCGCGCTGGAGCCCCAGGCTGAGGTTGTTGGTGTTGAACGTATGCGTGCCGCCCGTCGCCTCCGCGAGCCAGCCAAGGGCGTTCGGGATGGTGCTGATGTGGGAGTACGGCGAAGACGGTCGGGCCGGCTCGACGAGCCGGCTCGCAACGGGCCGTCAGCCGGGGCAATAACCCCCGCCGTGCCCTCCTCCGCCACCTCCTCCAAGGTCCTCGGCGTCGGGAGTGTCGAGCCCTCGCGCCGAAACCGTGTGCAGCGAAACGCGGGCCGAGCCGGCGAGACCGGCCAGATTCGTCATCCGCCCCTCGATCTCCCCCTTGAGGTCGTCGAGGTTCGACAGGAAGACGACGGCCTTGCTCCCCGGTTCCGCGTCGAGCACCTGCATCAAGGCGATGAGGCCATCCAGGTACTGCTCGTCGGTCCTGTGGTTGAACTCGTCCGCCCACAACGTCACGTCCTTGCCCATCCGGTCCAGGGCCCTGAGGACCTCCGCTCGGTCGGCCGCGAAGTTCTGCTCCACGCGCAAGGACCCGGTCAGGGCGGCAACCATGAACTGGTCGGTCGGACCCTCGGATTCCGACACCATTCTCTTCACCGCTCTGAGAACGGCCGGCCGCCATCTCGCCCCCACGTGCGCATAGTCGAGGGCGAAGACGATCCTGCGGGGCTCGGCCGCCCGCGCCTGCACCCCCGCAAGGTCGGTCCCTGCGGGCCCACCCCCTTCCTCCTCCGCCGGTGCCGCTGGCGCCTTGGTCTCCGCCGGCGCCTCGCACTCGACATCGAAGGTGTCCACCGGCGTAGCCTCACCCTCCACCATGAGCCGGAAATCATCCTTCGACAAACCCGGCACGGGCCGCCCTTGCCTGTCGACAACGACGACGTCGAGGATCACGAGACGGACCTCGACCTTCTCGGTCAGGTCGGACGGCAGTGGTTTCTGCTCCGCAGCCCGGGCCGCGCGTGGAAGCAAGGAAATCAGAGACAGGGGCAGCAGAATGGACATCCGAGACCGCATGGCAAGCCCTCCTGTTCTGGTAGGCTTCTCGAGAGTGGCACGATACGTCCGGCAGATGGCGTAGGTCAAACGTTTTCGGCTACGGAATCGATGTCGATGGCGCAATCAATGGAGTCAGAACCTCTTGACGCGCAACCTCTTCGCCGTTAGGATTCCGTTTTGGAACCATATTGCAATCATGAGCAGGAGACTTCCGTGCATACAGTTACGATAAAGAACATCCCCAGAAACCTCTACAAGAAGCTAAAGGAAAGCGCGGCGATGCACCGCCGTAGCATCAACAGCGAGGTCATTACGTGTCTGGAGCGGGCGCTCCGCAGTAATCGGCTTGACGCCGAGGCCTTTCTGGAGAGCGCTCGTGCGCTGCGCAACCAGATGGGAGGCATCTTCATAAGGGACGCCGATCTGAGCATGGCAAAAAACGAGGGCCGCCTTTGATCGTGGTGGATACAAATCTGATCATGTACCTGCTGATCCAGGGCGAGCGCACAGAGGAGGCCGAGAGGGTGTTCAAGGCCGACAGTCAATGGCTCGCTCCGTTCCTCTGGCGAAGCGAATTCCGGAATGCGCTCGCTTTCTATATGCGTCGCGGAGCCCTCTTACTCGAGAGAGCGGTCCAGATCATGCAGGAAGCGGAATCCCTGATGCAGGGCAACGAGTTCGTCGTGCCGTCCCAGTCTGTTCTGGCCCTGACAGCAGCTTCCAGCTGCTCTGCATACGATTGCGAGTTCGTCGCCCTCGCGCAGGACTTCGGCGTACCTCTGGTGACGGCGGACAGGCAGGTGCTCTCGGAGTTCCCGACCACTGCCGTCTCACCCGAAGGGTTCAACCCTTGAGCGGGCATGGCCTCCCGACTCTTGGGAGAATCAGCGGGGGACCGGAAAGACGATCTTTCGGAGCGGCAGGATCTTGAACTCGGCCGCCCCCTCGGTGACCTCGACGAAGCCGTCCAGCGGGACCCCTTCGTAGCTCTGCCGCTGGCCCGATTTCGGCCACCAGATCTCGAGCTTCCGGATCTCCTTCGCGTCGCCCAGACCGATCTCCTGCCGCCGGATCGGCGAGCCCCCGAAGCTGCTGACGCACCCCACGGCGCGGTGGATCTCCCGGACCCCTGCCGGTGTTTCCACGATGAGCTTGATCCTCGCTCCCACCCCGGCGCGGTTGCTTTCGCGTCCGACGAGCTTCACGTCCAGAAAATGATTCCCGTGGCCGGGGTTGAGGAACATCGCGTTGCCGAACTTGTCTCCGACGAGGAAGCCCCCGAGCTCGTGGTAGATGTCCTGGTCGCCGTCGTTGTCCAGATCGGCGAAGGCGATCCCGTGCCCTTTCTGGAGGTGCCCGAACCCCCCCGAAACGGTCACGTCCTGGAAGCGCTCCCCCCGGTCGTTGCGAAGCATCACGTTCGGCACGAGGGTCCGGTAGTCGGGGTCACCCGTGCCGAGATAGATGTCGAGGAAACCGTCGTTGTCCAGGTCACCGAAGTTCGCCCCCATCGGCAGGTACGGGTGGTCGAGCCCCATCCGCTCGGCGACGTTTGTGAACGTGCCGTCGCCGTTGTTTCGGTAGAGGCAGGGGGCGTTGGTGTGGTGGGGGAGGCCCAGGTAATCCGCGGCTATGCTAGCTACGGGAGCGTCATAGGCCCCCACCCAGATGTCGAGCCAGCCGTCGTTGTTGTAGTCGAAGAACCAGGGCGCGAAGCTGCGGCCCTTGGGCTCCGTGAGACCCAGCGCGGGAGCGACGTCCGTGAAGCGCAGGCCGCCGTCGTTGCGGTAGAGCCTGTTTTCTCCGACGTTGGAAACGTAGATGTCCAGATCCCCGTCGTTGTCGTAGTCGCCGAAGGCCACACCCTTGGCGAAGCGGTCGTTCGTGACCCCCGCCTCTGCGGCGACCTCCGTGAAAGTTCCGTCTCCGTTGTTCCGGAAGAGCTGGGAAGGATAGTGGACGGGCTCGTCCACGGGGGACTCGTTGCCGCAGTAGAGGTCCAGGTCGCCGTCGTTGTCGAGGTCTCCCCAGGCGCACGCCTGACTCGGAGAGGCCGTGCTGGCCAGTCCCGCCTCCCAGGTGACGTCCGTGAATGTGCCGTCGCCGTTGTTCCGCAGCAGCGATTTGCGGATCTCGCCGTCTCCCTTGTGCAGCCACGCTCCGCGCAGCACCAGCAGATCCATGTCCCCGTCGTTGTCGTAGTCCGCGTCGATGAGGTTCAGCCCGCCCAACTGGTCCTGCAGGCCCGAGCGGGCAGTCACGTCCTGGAAGCTTCCCGTGCCGAGGTTGCGGTAGCAGGTCAGGGAGGCTTCCGGGTCCGCGCTGGAGACGACGATGTCGAGAAAGCCGTCCCCGTCGAGGTCCTCCGCGACGACGCCCCCCGCGAGACTGAAGGTGTTGATGCCCAGCTCGGGGGCGATATCCACGAAGCGGCCGACGTCGTGGTCCGACTGGAACCGGTTGAAGTCGATCCGGAGGGACTCCGACACTCCGCGCGGGTACTCTCCGATCGTCATGCAGACGATGTTCAGCAGCCAGCGGGCCATCAGGTCATCCGGCTTCAGCCGCAGGTAGTCGAGCAGGCTGGCCTTCGCCTGGAGGCCCGGCTCCTTTATCGGATGGATTCCGCTCTCACGGATGGGGAGGATGCAGCTCTGGCTCGTGTGGTGGGCGACGCAGTTGCTGACCTCGGCGTCACGCATGTAGGCGACGGCCCTCACCAGGTAGAAGCGCGCAAGCAGCTCCGCCAGCCGCGGGTTCAACTCAGGCAGCTCGGGCGGGAGCAGCTTCGCGGCCGTCTCGATCTCTTGCACTGCGGCCTTCGTGTCTCCGAAGCGGGCCTTCTCGACGCAAAGCTGGATGTGAAGCGCGAGTTGCTCGGCCTCTGACAGGCTCCCGGCCGCCAGCCGCTTCTCGAGACCCCTCATGGGGGCCATCCCCCAGAAGTTGTTCGATCCGTTCTTCAGCCGCTCCGAGACCGCTTGGAACTCCTCCTTGGGCGAAAGGCGTTGGGGGGAAACTCCGGCCGGGGCGCTGCGCCCGGAAGAGCAGGAGAGGACCAGTGCGAGCAGGACGAATGCACCGCAGAGGGGGCCTGACGCGGGAAGGGGGCTTCGCACGCGCCTGAAGCTACCCGCACACCCCACTCCCGTCAAGGAAATCGGTGCCTGTCGTGCCTGTCCTGCCTGCCGGGAGTGCCGGAAGCGCCGTAGGACCTCCGGAGACTACAGGAACCTTTCTCCGCTGGAAGAGGATCGGAGGTGGACGAGCCCATCGTCCAGGTTCACGACCAGACAGCGGCTGGCGCTGCCTCCCACGTCGACCGCGTCGAGACGGATTCCTTTCCGGCCCAGACAGAGCAGCGCCGCCGCCACGTTCCTCGCGCCGAGCGGAGCGCCGCGCCCGCCGAGCTTCCCGGCCCATGCAGATGCCGATGCTCCTTCGCCGCTCGCCCGCAGCCCCCGCGAGTGGAGCAGGTGAGCCCCGCCGACGAGCTTCGCCCCGAGCCGCTTGCGGGAACAGCCCAGAGCTTCCAGCTCCTCGACAAGCTCATGGATGGCGAAAGGGACGCACCGGCGGGTGCCTCGGCTCCTCCTCACCGCGGCGGGCACGGAGGCGTGGGCGAGCCCGCCGAGCCGCATCGACGCATCGCCGATGAAGATCGCGACGCAGGAACCGAGTCCGAAGATTGCCAGCCTTTCGGGCGCGCCGCCGACGGCCAGCTCACCCGTGCGGACAGTCCGCGGAGGGGGCTCGACCGCCGAGGGATTTCGAGGCCCGCGATGCGCGCCCTGCCTGATCGTGATGGGCGTCATGCCAGCGCTTCGCGCGCGGTGCTGACGAGGTTGGCGAGATCGAGGATCAGAGCGATGTGGCCGTCCTCGAGCACCGTCGCGCCCGCGTACTCGCGCAGCTCATCGAGCGGCGAGCGCAGCGGTTTCACCACGATGTCTTGCTCGCGCAGGATCGAATCGACGAGCCAGCCGAACGAGCGATCCCCGCAAGCTGCGATCAGCGCCGGCCGGCAGCCGCCGGTCGGGCCCCCATCTGGCTGCGGCACTCTTCGATCCCGCATCACGGCGCCATCCTGTCCGCCGGGACCGCTGCCCGGCCGCCGGCTCAGCAGCAACGAGAGGTCGAACAGCTCGACTTTCTCCTCGCCGAGGCTCAGCGAGCAGCCGTCTTCTTGACGGTCGATATCTTCCGGTTCGACATCGACCGTCCGGCGGACGGATGAGAGCGGAACGGCCCACGTGCATCCGGCCGCCCGCAACAGGAACGCCTTGATGATGGCGATGGTCAGGGGCATCGTCAGCTCGAAGGCGGTCCCCTGGCCGGGAACGGATCTGATGGTGAGCTTGCCTCCGAGGCTCTCGACCGTGGTCCGCACGACGTCCATCCCTACGCCGCGGCCCGATAGCTCGGTCACGCGTCCGGCGGTGGAGAAACCGGGGATCGTCGTCAGCATCAACGCCTCGGCGTCAGAGATGCTCTCGTACTGATCCCGCGTTATGAACCGTCCCTCCAGTGCGTGCCGCTTGATGCGAGTCGGGTCCATGCCCCGCCCGTCGTCCTCGATCCGGATCGTCACCCCATCGCCGGAGCGCAGCAGCGAGATCGAGATGCAGCCGGTCTCCGACTTGCCGGCGCTGCGGCGCTCATCCGGGTCCTCGATCCCGTGCCCGGCGCAGTTGCGCAGGATGTGGTTGATCGGATCGACCAGCTCATCGAGCATCGAGCGGTCCAGCCGGACCTCGCGCCCCGTGATCCGCAGCTCCAGCGTGCGGGACAGCTCCCGCCCCAGATCGCGTGTCGAGCGAACGAACCTGTGAACGATGGAGTCGAACGGCAGCATCCTCATCGCCATGACTTCCCTGAGGAGCCTGTCGCCGACCTTCCTGAGACGCTCCAGCTCTCCGCCGATGACCGGGTCCACGGCCGGCTCCAGGGCGCGAGCCAGCCGGCCCCGGTGGACGATCAGCTCTCCGACGGTCTCCAGGAAGCGGTCGAGCCCATCCGCGCTGATCCGCAGTGTGCGTTTCGATGGATCCACCGCGGAAGAGGGGGGGGGCGGCGGCGCGCCTGGCGCCTTCGCGTTCCTCTGATCCGGCTCTGCCGTCTTCCCTGCGCCGATGGCAGGTGCGCTCGCTTGTCCGATGGTCCCGGTCGGGGTCATCGTGACGCTCTGGATCTCGGAGAGCTGGAGCAGTTCTCCCCGGAGGGCCTCGGGCGGCTCGGGGGTTTCGAGAAAGGCCACGAGCCGGCCGTCGAAGCGATCCGCCCCGGCCGCATCGTCCAGGCCCGTCCCCGCGTCCAGCCCTTGGGCCTCCTGGCTGAGCTGGGCGAAGGTCGGGTCGCTGTCGCGCAAGACGCCCCGCTTCTCCATTCTCTTGAGGACGACAGCCGCCCTCGCGGGCAGCAGAGCTGCCCGCGAGGAGAAAAGGATCTCGACCCTCCAGAGAGAGGGCGCGGGGTCGGCAGGGGACTCACGAGGCCCGGGAGCCGCTTGCGCGGGTTGGCCGGAAACGGCCTGCGGGGAAGCCGGTCCGCTCGCGGGCGCCGCCACCGGCACCTGGGCTGGCACTGCGGCAGAGGCGGCCGCGGCGAGGGGGCCCAACCAGGGGGAGAGATCCTCCGGGATCGGTTCGGACCGTTCCACCGCGATGATCAGATCGGCGATCCTGTCGAGCCCGCGCGCGATGGAATCGATCAGCTCGGAGGTCACGCGGATCTCGCTTCTCTTCACTCGATCGAGAACGTCTTCGATGCCGTGGGCGAGGTTCCGGATCGGCATGTACCCCATCGAAGCGGACATTCCCTTGATGGAGTGCGCGTGGCGGAACAGCTCGTTGATCGTCTGCGAGTCGTCCGGCCGCTGGAGAAGCTGCGAAAGCCCTTCGTCGAACCGCGCGAGATGCTCGCGACTTTCGCTGAGGAAGAGCTGAAGATACCGGGAGATGTCCATGACGAGGCTTACCCTTGGTCCGATCCGTCGACGATGTTCGTCAGGACATCGAGCACCCTTTCGGCCGAGAAGGGCTTCACGATGAAGTCCTTCGCCCCGGCTGCGATCGATTCGATGACGAGCGCATCTTCCCCTTGGCCGCTGCACATGACCACGCTCACGCCGGGGTCGATCGCCAGGATGCGGCGCGTCGCCTCGATGCCGTCCATCCCGGGCATGACGATGTCCATCGTGACGACCTGGGGGCGCAGGCGAACGAACATCTCCAACGCCTCGAGAGCCGACGCGGCTTCTCCGAGCACCTCGAAGCGCCCCGAACCTGTGAGAATGTCGCGGATGCGGCTGCGCATGAACAGCGCGTCATCGACGATCAGCACGGTGGTCTGGGCCATCGTCAGTCCTGCAACCGGTACCGGTCGCGGATCTGTCGTGAGCAACGCGCCACGACCTCCACGGCATCGATCATCAGGCATGTCGAGCCGTCGGACAGCACCGTCTGCCGGAATCGTTCTCCCGGCGGAGCGGCAGCCTGCGGCTCGCCCGTCCCTGTCTTCAGGATGTCGATCGGCCCCTCTGCGCCGGGCGGTTCGTCTCCTTCGACGCGGACGATGTCCACATCCCCATCGGCCAGCAGCGCAAGATGGCCGAAAGGCTCGGCCATGATCACGGCGAAACGGCGGCGGTCCTCCCCCTTCGCGTCCAGGGAAGCCGTCGAGCTGTTCGACCGCAGGAAGTGTCGCTGCGGCGGGACGAGCGCCGCCAGGTCGACGACCGTCACGACCCTTCCCCTGATGTCAGCGAGCCCGGCGATGGAGACAGGGGCTCCGATCACCGGCTGGAGAGCGGGGAGCTCCGCCAGCTCGCTGACGTGCGGCAACGCGAGACCGAACACCTGTCCTCGGACGGAGAACCGGATGACGGCGCCGGGAGGCAGGGAGGTCACAAGTGCGCTCAATTGACCCTGAAGATCGAGATGATTTCCTTGAGGTGGTCCGACGTACGGGCGAGCCCCTGCGCCGAAGCGGTCATTTCCTGCATGGAGGCTGTCTGCTCCTCCGTCGCGGCGGAAGCCTCCTGGGTCCCTGCCGCGTTGTTCTCGGCGATCTTGGAGATCTCCTCGATGGCCTGGACGAGGACATCGGCTCCCCGCGCCTGCTTGCCGGTCAGTTCCGTAATCTCCTTGACCCTCTCCACGGTGGACAGCACCGAGTCCACGATGGAGTCGAGGGCGGCTGACGCCTCGCCGACGACCTGGCGCCCCTCGTTCGTGGCGTCGGTCGAGACCTGCATGGCCTGGATCACCTTCCCGGACTCCGTGTTGATCTGCTCGGCGAGGGCCGAGATCTGCTCGGCGAAGCCGCGGGCGTGGTCGGCAAGCTTCCGGACCTCCTCGGCGATCACGGCGAACCCCCGCCCCTCCTCTCCTGCCCTGGCGGCCTCGATCGCGGCGTTGAGAGCGAGCATGTGGGTCTGGTGGGCGACATCCGCGATGAAATCGACGGTCTTGTTGATCTGAAGGGCACGGTCCTTGAAGCCGGCCACCGAGATGGTGGCGAACTCGATCCGTTCGGCCATCTCGAGGATCTTCTGGCTCGCTCTGGCCGCGAACTCCCGCCCGGCCCCCGCGCGCTCACCCGCCTCGCTGGCGAAGGTGAAAGCAGCCTGCGCGCGGTCGGCGATCTCCGCGACCGACTCGGCCATCTCGCGCGTGATGGAGGAGGTGTGGTTGACCATCTCCGCTTGCGTCTCGGCCCCCCGGGCGATATTGGCCGCCGCCTTGGCGATCTCCTCCGTTGTGGCGTTCACCTCGGCCGCTGTAGCCGACAGCGACTGCGCGGATTCGAAGATCTGCTCGGAGGTGGAGCGCACCTCCACGACGATGTTCAGCAGGCTCGCGAGCATCGCGTTGAACGACCGTGCCAGGTCTCCGACCTCGTCCTGTGATTTGACCTCGACCTTGCGGGTCAGATCCCCCTGGCTGATCACCGAAGCGACGCCGGCCAGCCCGCGGATATTCCGCGTGAGATAGATCGAGAGCACCCTGCCAGCGACGAGGGCGACGAGCAGGCCGCCAAAGACCGTGACGAACAGGTCGTAGGGCTGCTCGGTGGTGTAAGGGGCTGCGACGGTTACGAGAATGACCAGCGCCGCCACCAGCATGAAAGAGATGCCGAGCTTGAGTTGCATCAGTCGATCCCCCCCGGAATGCCAGGGCATTCCCCTCCGTGCCGAACAACGGCCGGATCCACGCCGGCTGCTCAAAGAAAAGATAGAGCATAACGCCCCTTCAGACCAGCACTTGTCTCGGCGGCCCTGCGGCGCCTCCTTTCCCCGGGGGTCAGGACCCGTGGCGGCCCTCTGCCTGCCGGAGTGGCGCGTGCCAAAGTGTCAACATGGCGCGCTCGGATGGGACCTCGTGGCCGAAGACAGCAGTTTGGAGCGTTCGAGTCGTGGTACACGGATTGCTCATGAGATAGGCAACAGGTTTCGGGAGAAGTGAACTTCCTCCTTGGTTCGGGACCTGCGGTGGACTCCCCCCCCGCCGCAGGTCCTCATTTTTCTCCCTTGTTCCGGGGGCTCACGAGGCTGGGGGGAGACCCTGGCAGGTATCTCCGAATAGGCTAGGATAGCGGTGAGGCCGGGGATGGACGCTCAAATCCAAGCGATCAACGATGCGATCCGCGAGAAGGCGGCCTTCGTCGAGCCGCTCGTGGGAGAGATCCACAAGGTCATCGTCGGTCAGCGCGCGCTGGTCGACCGGCTATTGATCGGCCTGCTGGCCGACGGGCATATCTTGCTGGAAGGGGTCCCGGGGCTCGCGAAGACCCTCTCCGTGAAAACCCTGGCCGCAGCCATAAGGTGCGAGTTTCGGAGGATCCAGTTCACCCCCGACCTTCTTCCCGCCGATCTCACGGGGACCCTCATCTTCAACCAGAAGGACGGAGCTTTCGTTCCTCGCAAGGGGCCGATCTTCACCCAGATCCTTCTCGCCGACGAGATCAACCGCGCTCCGGGGAAGGTGCAGTCGGCCCTTCTCGAGGCCATGCAGGAGGGACAGGTCACCCTGGGCGACGGCACGCATCCGCTGCCCGAGCCTTTCATCGTGCTGGCGACCCAGAACCCCATCGAGCAGGAGGGGACCTATCCGCTGCCGGAAGCGCAAGTGGACCGCTTCATGCTGAAGGTCCGAGTGGACTACCCCTCCCACGAGGAGGAAAGATCGATCCTGGAGAGGACTTGCGACGCGGAAGCCGGCGGAGCGGGGATTGAACATCGGCCCGTTGCTGCGGTTCGGCGCTTCCCCCAGAGCCACGGTCGCCCTCACGGTGGCGGCCAAAGCACACGCCTTCGTGCGGGGCCGCGGCTACGTCACCCCGGAGGACGTGAAGGCGATCGGCGCCGATGTCCTCCGCCATCGGCTGATTCTCTCCTACGAGGCGGAGGCGGAGCAGGTGGATGCCGACGAGATCGTCCGCCGAGTCTTCGACGCCATCGAGGTGCCGTGAGAACCGCGCTCCCCCCGGCCGCGGGCGGGACCGGAGCCAGCGGCCAGACCAATCTTCGCCAGCTATTGAAAAGAGTGCGCCGTATCGAGATTCGAGCGCGGCGTCTGGTCAACGAGGGGATGGCGGGAGAATACCTGTCGGTCTTCAAGGGGCGCGGCGTCGAGTTCTCCGAGGTGCGCGAGTACCAGCCGGGGGACGACGTGCGATCAATCGACTGGAACGTCACCTCCCGCATGGGCCATCCCTATGTCAAGCGATATGTCGAGGAGCGGGAGCTGACGGTGCTGTTCGCTGTGGACGGATCCGGATCGGAGCGGTTCGGCACGTCGGAGCGGAGCAAGGGAGAGCTGGCGGCGGAGGCTTCCGCACTGATCGCCTTCTCGGCCATTCGCAACAACGACCGTGTCGGGCTTCTCCTGTTCACCGACAGGATCGAGACCTACGTCCCGCCGGCGAAGGGGACTCGGCACGTCCTGAGGATCGTTCGGGAGCTGCTTGGATTCCGCCCGGCCTCCCCCGGCACCGACATCGGCGCCGCGCTGGAAGCCGTCGGCAGGCTCCTGCGCCGCCGGGCCGTGGTGTTTCTCGTCTCCGACTTCCGGGACCGCGACTTCGAAGGGCCGTTGCGCATCGCCGCGCGCCGGCACGACCTGATCGCCCTGAGCATCGCCGACCCGCGGGAGGAGGTCTGGCCGAACTGCGGGCTGGTGGAGATGATGGACGCCGAGACGGGACGTGTGGCTTTGGTCGACACCTCCTCCCTCCTCGTTCGGTCGACCATCGCCCGGGTGGAAAAGGAACGGATCGCCTCGCTGGAGCGGCTGTTCCGCAAGGCCGGCGTGGACCATGTGCCCCTCCTCACGGATCGTCCTTGCGATCGCCCCTTGCTGCTGTTTTTCAGGGCGCGAGCGCGGAGGGCTTCGTGAGGCACGCACGCTTGCTCTTGCTGCTGCTTGCCATGGTCTCGAACGGCTTTCTCGTGGCTCCTGCGGCAACGCCGGCACAGCCGGTGGAAGCACCCGTTGGCGGGACGCCTGGTTCCCCCGTGCATGTCCGTGCCGAACTGCTCCGCCCCTCAGGGGCCATCACCATCGGGGATCCCCTCGACCTCGTCATCCGGATCGAGGGGGACCCTGGCGCCCAGCCCGGCCCGCTCCACCCCTCCGACGAGGAGCTTGGCTCATTCAAGCTGCTCGGCAGCCATACAGACGAGAAAACGCGAACGATCAGGCTGCGCCTGACCCCCCTCGCCGTGGGCTCTCTCTCCATTCCACCCATCGAGGTCCCGTTCCGCACCTCGTCGGGAAAGGAGGAGAGGGGGCGCACGGAAACCGTCCCGATCGAGGTCGTCTCGGTCGTCGAGGAAGGAAAAACGGAGCTGGCCGACATCAAGCCCCCGGCCGAGATCCGGCCGGACTGGAGGGCGCTGCTTCCCTGGATCGGCGGCGGTGCGGCGCTGCTGGCCGCCGCGGCCGCTGCTTTCGTCTACTGGCGGGGCCGGGCGCGCAGGCCGTCCATCCTTCCGGGCCTGGACCCTCTCGCGCGTGTCGATCCGCACCGATGGGCGCGCGAGGCTCTCGACCGGCTGCTCGGCAAGGGGTACCTCGAGCAGGGGTCGATGAAGCCGTTCTGCGTGGAGCTTTCCGATGTGGTCCGTCAGTACCTCGAATACCGCTACTGGATTCCGGCCCCGGAGAGGACGACCGGCGAGATCGCCGCCGAGATGGCGCGCGCCCTGGTCCCGGAGGAGGTACGGGTGGAGCTGCTGGCTCTGCTCGAGCGGTGCGATGAGGTGAAATTTGCGGAACGAAGCGTGCAGGCTTCCGAATGCCGGCGATGGGTCGAGAGCCTGACCGTCTTGCTGGAGAAGACTCGCCCGCGACGGGAGGGAGCAGCCGTGCCCCTGACTGCCGCCGCCTCCTGACCGGCTCCGAGACGATGATCCGGTTCGCGAATCCCTGGTGTCTGCTTGCGCTCGTGCTCGCCGCGGCCCCGCCGCTGGTCCGGCTCCGGCGCCGCCTGCGCGGAACGAGCCCGCTTTTCCTCTTCTCCGACGCTCTTCCTCTCGCTGCCGTGCCGCGGACGCTGGCGGCGCGGCTCGCCGGCAAGAGGCCCTACCTGCGCTCCGCCTCGCTGCTGCTTCTTGCTCTCGCCTTCGCCCGGCCGCAAGCGGGCCACAGCGAGAGGGAAGTCGTGTCGGAGGGGATCGACATCGTCCTGGCTCTGGACATCTCCGGAAGCATGCGAGCGCAGGATTTCCGCCCGCGCGACCGGTTGGCCGTGGCCAAGGACGTGGTCTGCCGCTTCATCGAGGGGAGAGGCAGCGATCGGATCGGGCTGGTGACCTTCTCCCGGGTCGCCGCCACTCGCTGCCCGCTCACTCTCGACTATCCCGCCCTGCGGGGAGTCGTCCAGTCGATCGAGTTCGCGCCGGCGCAGGATGACGGCACGGCCATCGGGATGGGCCTCGCCAGCTCGCTGGCGAGGCTGAGGTCGGCCAGAGGGAAGAGCCGCGTGATCGTCCTCCTCACGGACGGTATCAACAATGCCGGGACGGTGGACCCGCAGACGGCCGCGGAGCTGGCCCGCAGCCTCGGGGTGCGCGTCCACACGATCGGCGTCGGCACGCAAGGAGCGGCGCCCCTCCCCCTGCCGGACGGCCGAGTCGTGCAGGTCGATCTTCCGCTGGACGAGAACGTCCTTCGCGAGATCGCGCACCGCACCGGCGGGGAGTACTTCAGGGCCCTGGACTCCGAGGCCTTGCGGCGGATATTCGCTCGAATCGACGAAATGGAGAAGACGAAGGTCGAGGTCCGCACGTACGCCCGATACGCGGAGCTGTTCCCTCAATTGCTCGCCGCCGCCGCAGGGTTTCTGCTGGTGGAGGCGGCGCTGGCATCGACGCTCCTGCGTGTGCTTCCTTGACCCGGATTGACCCGGCCATGATCGAACTCTTCGGCGATCCGCAGAAGCTCTGGCTGCTGGCGCTCATCCCCGTGGCGGCGCTGGCGGGGTGGATCTCGGGAAGGCTCCGCCGCAAGGCGCTCGCAGCCTTGGCAGGGTCGATGCCTCTGCGGCGGCTCGTTCCCGGGCTGTGGCCGGCCGGCCGGACCTTGCGCGCCTGCCTGTTCCTCGCAGGGACCTCGTTTTGCCTGATGGCCCTCGCCCGCCCTCAATGGGGTGAGCGAGCCGAACCTGTCGTGAGGAGGGGAGTGGATATCGTCCTCGCCCTGGACACCTCGCGCAGTATGGCCTGCGAGGACGTCAAGCCGAGCCGGTTCGAGCGGGCTCGTCTGGCCGTGGCCGACCTGCTCCGGACCCGCGCGGGAGACCGCATCGCCCTGCTTCCCTTCACGCAGCAAGCCGCCGTCGCCTGCCCCCTCACCCTCGACTACGCGGCCCTGCGGCTCTTCCTCGACGCTGCCGAGGTGGGGATTGACGGCACGCCGGGAACCGACCTCGCTCAGGCCATCCGGTCGGCGGCGTCCGCCTTCGAGCGAGGGGAGAAGAAGTACAAGGTGATCATCCTGCTCAGCGACGGTGAAGACCACGGGAGCGATGCCGTCGCGGCGGCGAAGGAGGCGCGCCAGCAAGGGATCGTCGTTTACGCCGTCGGTGTCGGCACGACCGGAGGAGGCCCCATCCCCGAAAGGGACGAGAACGGGTCGCTGCTGGGCTACCATCGGGACCTGCAGGGTCGCGTGGTGACGACGCGGCCGGACGAGGAGTTGCTGGAGAAGGTCTGCTTCGCCACGGGGGGAAAGGCGTTCCAGCTCGGTGCGACAGGCGAGGAGATCAACCGGATCGCGGACGAGATCGACAAGATGGACAAGAAAGAACAGAAGGGGATTCTTGCGAGTCGGAAGGAGGAAAGGTACCGCTGGCCTTTGGCCGTGGCCCTGGCCCTGCTCACGGCCGAGGTTTTCGTACCGCGCCGCCGTTCCCGCGCAGGGTCTTGGGCGCTCCTCTTGTTCATGTTCCTGATAGGTACTCCCTCCCCGCCGCTTCACGCAGAGGGAGGTCCGGGAGCGGGCGCACCGCCTCCGGGCAAGCCCGGCCCCGCCAGGAAGGCGGACTTCGGCGTCGCCAGGCTGAATCGCGAGGGGAACCGCCTCTATTCGGCCTCGCGCTTCGACGAGGCCCTGGACCGCTACACGCGCGCGCAGGTCTCCGAACCCGACCTGCCGCCACTGCGGTACAACATCGGCAATGTCCTCTACCGGCAGGGCCGCTACGCCGAAGCCATGGAAGAGTACCGGCGGGCCGCCCCGGCCGACAACGCCGGCGGCAAGCAAGAGGACCCCCTCGCCGCCGACGCCGGCCACAACCTGGGGAACGCCTACTTCAGGATGGGGAAATACCGCGAGGCCGCCGACGCCTACGCCCGCTCGCTCGTGAATCGCCCATCGGACAGGGAAACGAAGCGAAATCTCGAGCTGGCTCTCAGGAAACTGCAGGAGCAGCGGAGAACGCCGCAGAAGCGGAAGTCTCAAGAACAGCAGAAGCAGGACCAGGAGCAACAGCGAACGGACTCCCCCCAGCAGGGAACGCAGAAGCAGCAAGCACCGCAGCAGCGGCAGCAAATGGGCCAGTCCTCCGAGAAGCAGGACGAGAAGCAGGCGGCGGGCCGTCGAGACGAGAAGAAGAAGCCTGCGGCGGGCGCTTCGGACGCGAACAACGAGGAGCAGCCTTCCTCCTCTGGAGAGAACAGGGCCCCGAGCGAAGGGAAGGGATCGGAACGCCAGCACGAGAAGGGTCGGTTCACACAGCAGCAGGCCCAGAAGCTGCTCGACGCACTGGCGGGGGACGAGGCCCGCGCCCTGAGACGTCTGATGCGCCCTCAGGGGAACGCAAGAACGAAGGCGGTGGAATCGGGAGAGGACTGGTGAGGAGTCTCTGTAGCCTTCGAAAGCGTCTGATCCTGGCTGTGGCGGCAGGCTGGCTCGGCGCTTCGCGGCTGCTAGCGGCGACGGAGGTGCGCGCGGAGATCAGCGCCGAGGAGATCTCCCCGGACGATTCCTTGAACTTGACGGTTCGCGTCTCCGGCGAGTCGCTTCCCCGCGGCATCCAGCCTCCCGCACTTCCTCCGCTCGTCAATCTCCGGCCCGCCGGCGGACCTTCGAGCTCGACCTCCTTCCAGTGGGTCAATGGAAAGACCTCCGCGAGCATGGCCTTCTCGTGGATGCTTCTTCCCCTCAAGGAGGGTCCGGCCTCGATCCCCCCTATCGAGGTGCGCGTCGGCCAGACGACGTACCACACGGAACCCCTCCACGTTCAGGTGAGCGCCCGGCCCTCCCCGGGCCGTGGAGGCAGGAAGCGGGGGATGATCCGGGACGACCAGGAAGGGCCGCTCAACCGCGGCTCGGGACGCGACATTCTCGTCCGCGCCGAGGTGGACCGCCAGAGACCGTTTGTCGGGGAGCCCGTCATCCTGACCTACAAACTGCTGACGCGGGCGCGAATCGCCAGGGTCTCTCCGGATGAGCCCCCCTCCTACAACGGGTTCCTTGCGGACGACGTGCCGGTCCAGCCTGCAGAGACCCGCCGCCGGGTCGTCGATGGAGGGCTCGGTTACGATGAGTACATCCTCGCGCGGAAGATCCTCACCTCCACCGAGGCAGGCACGAAGGTCATCGAACCGGCGGCTTTCCGAATCACGGCGGAATTGCCCATGGAGGGAGACCTGTTCGAAAGGTTCTTTCGCAACTCCCTCCGGGAGGTCATGAGGCAGACGGAGAGGGTGGAGATGGAAATCCGGCCGCTTCCCGCGGAGGGGAGGCCGGCGGACTTCTCGGGAGCGGTCGGCAAGTTCGCCTTGAAGGAGAGCACCGACAGGACCGATGCGTCGACAGGCGACGCAGTCGGCTTCCGCGTCACCCTTGAAGGGGTCGGGGAGCTGAGGACGGCGAGCGCGCCCGCTCTGCCGAAGCTGCACGATTTCCGGGTTTATGAACCGAAGCTGGAAGAGAAGAGCGCCCTCGACGGGGCCCAGAGACATGTGACCCGGAGCTGGAATTATGTCCTCGTTCCGCTCGCGCCCGGGAAGCAGGAAATCCCGGCGATCCGATTCTCCTACTTCGACCCCAAGGAGGGGGTCTACAGGGTGGCCACGGGGGGTCCCACGATCCTGTCGGTTCGGCGTGGAGCGGAGAGCGTGGCGGCGGTCTCCCCGGTCGCCCGCCAGGAGATCCTGCCGCTCCGGCAGGAGCTTCACTACCTCAAACCTCTCGACCGCTCCCTGCGCCGTTCGGTCGCACCCCTCTACAAGCAGACGAGCTTCCTCTTGCTGCTGGGGGTCCCGCTGCTGGCGCCTCTCGTCGTGTCGGGCTTCAGCGCCCTGACCGCGTCGGGTGCAGGGGAGCGGCTCCGCCGACGCCGCTTCAGCAGGACCGCCCGGCGGCTGATCGGGCGCGCCGCGATGACCGTGTCAAGGGGCCGTCCCGGCGAGTTCTACGATGCGCTCTCCTGCGCCCTTGTCGAGAGCGTCTCCGAGCGGCTCGAAACGCCTCCTTTCGGACTGACATATGAGCGGATCGACGAAGGTTTGGCGAGCGCCGGCGTCTCCGAAGAGACGCGCCAGCGGTACCGCCGGCTGCTGGAGACATGCGACTCCCTGCGCTTCGCCCCGGTCCAGCCCGGGACGGAGGACCCGAAGCGGCGTCTCTCGGAGGCTCGCGAAATCCTGCGAGGCATCAACAGGGAGTGCCGGGGCCGGCGGCTCGCGAGGACGGGATGACCCGCCAGCTTCTCACCGGTATCTGCGCGACGCTTCTTGCCGCCGCCCTGCTCCCGGCGCAAGCCTCCCGGGCCGAGGCCGAGGAGGCCTTCCGGAAGGGAGCGGCCGCGTACGACGCCGCGAAGTTCTCCGAGGCGGCATCGTTCTTCCAGAAGGTCGTCGATGCCGGCTTCGACGAGGCCAGGGTCCACTACAATCTCTCCTGCGCTCTCTTCCGTTCCGGAGAGCTCGGACGGGCGATGCTGCATGCCCAGATCGCTTGCGCGCTCGATCCGACCGATCGCGAGGCGAGGGAGAACCTCGATTTCATGACCCTCCAGCTCGTGGACCGGCCCCGAGCCGGCGCCGCGTTCGAAGACGAATCGCTCGTCCGCGCGGCAGATCTTCTTTGCTCCTTCGTTGGGGCGAATGCGCTCGCAGTGGGGGTGCTGCTTGGCGAGAGCGTTTCGATGGTTCTGGTCGTCATCGCGCTCCGCCAGCGTCGCCGTAGCCATGGCGGGGTCGCGACGCCGCTTGCAGGAGCCTCACTGCTCTGCACGCTCCTTCTGGTCGGGGCGCTCGGCCTGGTCGCATGGCGGAGAGAGTCGGTCCGGGAGGGGATCGTCCTTGCCGAAAAGGCCGAGGCTCTTGCCGGTCCGGGCCCGACCCATCCGGCGCTCTTTGCGGTCCACGCCGGGCTGAAGGTGCGCATACGGGGCGAACGGGAGGGATGGTTTCAGATCAGCATTCCTTCCGGTCTTGCGGGCTGGCTTCGCGAGGAGGAGGTGGGCCGGATTGCGCTGCCTTAGCCCGCTCTGGCGTCCCTTGTCTGCCCGACCAGTGACTCGGGTCGACGCGAGCTCGTGTCGATGATGCACCCGCATGACTCCGAGGCGGCAGGCCTCTACATCCACATTCCCTTCTGTGCTGTCCGCTGCCGGTACTGCGACTTCTACTCGCAGGTCGGCGCCGACCATCTCTCCCCCGCCTACCTTGCCGCCGTCGCGCAGGACATCCTCTCGTTTCCCGCACGCAGCGGCTACAAGCCGACGGTCGCTTCGATCTTCCTCGGAGGCGGGACTCCCTCCACAGCAGAGCCGAAGGCAATCAGCCGCCTCCTCGATGCCTGCCGGCAGGCCTTTCCGGTCTCGGCGAGCTGCGAGGTCACACTGGAGGCCAATCCCGAAAGCCTCACCGAGGAGGCGCTGAGGACCTACGAAACCTGCGGCATCAACAGGCTCTCGATCGGTGTGCAATCGCTCCGGGACGAGCACCTGCGAATGATGGGGCGGCCGCACGACGCCGCCCAGGCAATCGAGGCCCTATCGATGGCGAGGCGATCCGGGATCGACACCATCTCGGCCGACTTCATCTACGGTCTCCCCGGCCAGTCGGCAAGAGCCTGGCGAGAAGACCTCGCGATCATCTCCGGACTCGGTCTCGAGCACATCTCCGCCTACATTCTGGAAACGGACAAGGACACGCCCCTGGCGAGAGAGCTGGCTTCGGGAAGCCTGCCCGAGCCCGAGGCGGAGGAGGTGGCCGCCCAGTGGGAAGAGACGTGTGAGATCCTCGAGGCTGAGGGCTACCAGCGGTACGAGATCTCCAACTTCGCCCGGCCGGGCCGCTGGTGCCTCCACAACCTCGGCTACTGGAGCGACCGGCCGTACCTCGGATTCGGCTCTTCGGCTCACGGCTACTGGGCCGGGCAGCGGACGGTCGTGCGCATGAGCGCCGCCGAGTACATCGCCGCTGTGGAGAACAGGAAGGAAACCATGGAGGTTGTTGAGCCCTACGTTGCCGGCAGGCGCCTGGCGGAGGCTGTCGTGACCGGACTGCGCCTGGCCGAAGGCTGCGACTTCGCGGCCCTGTCGCTGCGCTACGGCGTGGACCTGTTCGCGATGCATGCGGCTGCTCTGGCGGATGAGATCACCGCTGGGCGACTGGCGACCGACGGCGTCAAGGTACGCCTGACGCCCGCCGGGATCCTTTACTCGAACGACGTTCTCTGCCGCTTCATCTGAGCCTCGCGTCCCCTCGGTCCTGGACATCGTGGAAGCTCGAGGGAACCGTGAAACCACTCGCCCGGCCGGAACACCCCTTTTCTCCCTCGAAGCGCGTCACGGGCCAGACGCGCCGCAGATCGTTCATCCCCCCTCAGCGAGAATCGACACTCCTGGTTGTTGAGGAATCTGCCCTCGCTCCCGGTCACCCAATCGGAACACCCTCTTTTCTCCTTCGAAGCGCATCACAGGCGGACCATCGTCCCGCGCGCCGAGGATCCACCGCAGCCGTCTCGGCGCATGGCCCTGGACGATGACCCTTCCTCCCTGCTCGCCATGCACTCCATGAAGGTGATGGGACTCGCAAAGCACCGTCAGGTTCGACTCCTCGTCGGCTCCTCCCCGTGACTTGAAGAGAACGTGGTGAACCTGGAGGTTCTGCATGGACGAGCAGGCCGGGACGGTGCACTGCCAGCCG
>QHYA01000279.1 GCA_003223995.1 Acidobacteriota bacterium
TCCGCGCTTGCGCCTGGCGGGAGCCGAGGAGAGCGCGATCCCTCCCGACCTCTTCCTCCGGCAGGTCGCGGACTACCTCGAAACGGCGCCTCCCGCCTGGGACCCCTACGACCCGTGATCGTCCGCGGCGCGGTTGGGGTCGCGCCGGCCGGTCTCCTATCCCACTCACCGCGACTTTGAGACAATGCTCCGGGCTCGGGCCCCCGGCCTCCGGATGTAATATCCGCAGGGTCGGGCCGGCTCGCGGAGGTCTCCGATGTTCCGCGCTCTTGCGTTCATCTCTATCTTGGTCGTCCTCGGCTTCGTCTTCTCACGGGTCCTGGTGCGAAAACGCGGGTTCGAGGTTCTGGACGCCAGCGGCCGGCGGAACCTCTTCCAGGGAGCGGACATGCGGAAAGGCATGATTCTGGCGGCGGCCATTCTTCTGGTGATCATCATCGTGCCCGCGTCGGTCCGCGTCGTGCCTGTGGGTCACATCCTCGTCATCTTCAACACCATCACGCGCAGCTTCAGGGCCTCCCGGCAGGGCGTGACGCTCGTTCCGCCCTTCATCACGAGCACCCAGCTCTACGACCTTCGCCGCCTCGAGTACACGATGACGGGCACGAAGGGCGAGGGGCGGAAGGCCGAATGGGACGACTCGCTCTGGTCGCCGACGAAGGAGGGCCTCCAGGTCGGGATCGATCTGACGGTGTGGCACCACCTCGATCCGTTGCGCGTCGCTGACATTCACCAGCGGATCGGACCGGACTACGAGGAAAAGATCATCCGTCCCGCCGTCCGCTCGGTGATCCGCCTTGTCATCTCGGAGTACGCGGTGATGGACGTCTACTCGGCGAAGCGTGCCCGCATCCAGGACGAGATCAACGAGAAGATCAAACAACTCGTCGAGAAGGATGGTTTCATCATCGACGAGGTCGTCCTGCGGGACGTCCGCTTCACCGACGAGTTCGCGAAGGCGATCGAGGCGAAGCAGATCGCCCAGCAGGCCGCCGAGCAGATGAAATACGTCCTGGAAAAAGAGCAGCGTGAGGCCGAGCGGAAGGTCATCGAGGCGACCGGGCGCGCGAAGGCGATCGACACGATTACCCAGGCGCTCCAGAGAAACCCGAACTACATCAAGTACCTCTACGTGGACAAGCTCTCCGACAAGATCTCCGTGATCGTCTCCGACCAGAACACGATCATGGACCTGAAGGGGATCCTCGAAGGGAAAACCGGCAGGTAGCCGTCCGTGATGGAGCCAGGACGGCGAAGGACCGCCTCTCTCACAGACTGATCGGTCGTAGGCGCGCCGCGGCTGGCCAGTGGGCCGGCCCGGGAGGCCGGAAGAGCGCTTGACATGGGTATAACCGGGGTTGCGACTCTGAACGAGATCTACGGCGAGGGGGGCGAGCCCGCGCGGCTGGACCGAATCCTCGAGAAGATACAGGCTGCTTCGCTTCCCGAGGAGGAGTGGTGAGGCGGGGGGAGATCTGGTGGGCCTCGCTTCCTTCACCTCGCCGGTCGGGGCCCGGTTACTGCCGTCCTGTGGTCGTGATCCAATCCGACGCATTCAACCGCAGCCAGATCCAGACCGTGATCGTGGCCGTCATCACGTCCAACGTGCGCTTGGCGGCGGCGCCGGGAAACGTGGCCCTGTCGCGCCGAGAGAGCCGGCTTCCGAAGAACTCGGTCATCAACGTGTCGCAGCTTCTGACGCTGGACAAGTCCTTGCTGACCGAGCGGGTTGCCTTCCTCATGTCTGAGAAGGTTGCGGCGCTGGAAGAAGGCCTCCGGCTCGTCCTCTCCCTCTCAACCTAATCCACCCTCGCCAGTTCGACCCTTCTGTTCTGCGCGCGCCCCTCGGGGGTGGCATTGGTGGCGATGGGGTTGGACTGGCCGTAACCGCGGGCCGCGATCCTCTCCGCCGGGACCCCCTTGGAGATGAGGTAATCGCGCACCGCGTTGGCGCGTGCCTCGGACAGCTTCTGGTTCCGCGTCGGCCCGCCCGTGGAATCGGTATAGCCTTTCACCTCGATCCGCACACCGGGGTAGCTCAGCAGGGAGGCCGCGACATCGTCGAGGATTTTCAGCGACTCGGGCGTGAGCGTCGCCTTGTTCGAGTCGAAGGTGACTCCCTTGAGGATGATGCTTCTCTGGTCCTTCTCGAACAGGGGCTTGACGAGAGGGCATCCTTTCTTGTCCACCTTGACGCCGGGCGGGGTGTCGGGGCACTGGTCGATGCCGTCAGGCACGCCATCCGCGTCGGAGTCGATGGGGCAGCCCTTCTCGTCGACCTTTGCCCCCTTGGGAGTGTCGGGGCACTGGTCGATGCCGTCGGGAACGCCGTCCGCGTCGGAGTCGATGGGGCAGCCCTTCTCGTCGACCTTTGCCCCCTTGGGAGTGTCGGGGCACTGGTCGATGCCGTCGGGGACCCCGTCCGCGTCGGAGTCGATAGGGCAGCCCTTCTCGTCGACCTTGGCTCCTTTCGGAGTGTTGGGGCACTGATCGGGTCCGTCTGGCACGCCGTCCCCGTCGCTGTCCACCGGGCAGCCCTTGGTATCGACAACGACCCCCTTGGGGGTGTCGGGGCACTGGTCGATGCCGTCTGGCACGCCGTCCCCGTCGGAGTCGATCGGGCAGCCGCGGTCGCCGACGACCGCCCCCTTCGGCGTGCCCGGGCAATCGTCCTGGTAATCGACAACGCCGTCTCCGTCGGAGTCCTTTCCGGGCGGGCCGCCGCCAAGTGAGAACGAGAGCCCCAGGTTGGGTTCGAAGTTGGTGAAGCTGCTGTCGATGGACCGGACGAGGCGGAGGTCCAGCCTCAGCGCCAGAGCCTCATTGAAATAGAACTTGGAGCCGAAGCCCCAGACCTCGGTGGACCCGCCGGCCTCATGGGCGGCCTCCTTCTGGTAAACAGTCGTCTTGAGCCCTTCTTTCCGGGAGAGGAGACTGGCCAGCCTGAAATCCTCCCCTGCGGGAGGGTTGTAATCGGCATGGCCGAAGCCGAGGATCATGTAGGGCTGGAAGCGCGTCTGAAACTTCTTTCCCTTGCGTTTCCAGTTGAGGATGGCGACCGCCTGGACTTCCTCCACGTCGACGGAGGGCGCCGAGAGCTTCGTGAATTCCGCGTTCTCCGATCGGTGATAGGAGAGCTCGCCTTCGAGCCAGCTATTGAAATTGTAGCCGAGGCGTAAGCCGGCTCCCGCGTTCCCCTTCAGTCGTGTCTTGGGCGCGAAGTCGGCATAGGAGATGAACTCGCTGACCTCAAAGGAATCTTTCCGTTCCTCCGCTTTCGCCAGCTCCGCCGTTAGGATCACCAGACCGAGCGCCAGCACCTGAGCCAGGCGGCGATTCATGGGTCCTCCCCCCCCTTGCGGGGCAACAAAAGGCGCCCATCATACCGGAACGGGGGCGTGCTGGCACGATCAACCCTTGAGATGTCGCTTGAGGAGACGCGGGAGCTTCTCCGCGACCCTCTCTAGAAGGTCATCCACCACGAGGTTTCGCACCCTGTCCTGGTCGTGGGGATCGTCGAGCTTGCGACTCGCGGCAAAGCTCAACGAGTCTTCGTAAATGGACTCCTGGCGATCTGCGCGGCTCAGAGTGAGATCCAGGTCCAGCTCCCCGCCAAGCATGTTCTGGATGCCCAGCCTGTCGGGATTCGCCTCCGCATCGTAAGGCTTCTGTCGTTCCGCCTGAACGTTGTATTTCAGGTCCTGAACCTCCAGCAGCAGCGTGTAAGGTGCGTCCTTGTCGCGCGCGACCAGGCGGAAGGTTTCAGCTTCGTGCAGCCTTGCCAGAAGGCGCCCTTCGAGCACGGAGGCGAGGAGATCGAGGTTTTCCCGCGCGGGGGCCTTGACCTCGAGCCGGACCGCCGGGACAGGGCCTTTCGGAGTCTCCTTGGCCAGTTCGAACGTGAGCGGAAAGATAGCAACTGCAATGAGGATGGGAGTGGGGCGGACCATTGCCGGTCATTGTAACCCACGGCCGCCCGCGAGCGCCTCTGTAAGAGCGGGGTTCCGGGAATTGGCCGGGGGGGTCTCGACGGTGTGCTAGAATGCCTCCGCTTCGGACGTGCCGCCGCCGAGGCCGACGTTTTCCGTTGCGTCTGGAACGTGCACCAATTCAATCAGAGCCGTGGCTCGAGCCCGCAGTCACGGCGCAAAGCCGGGCGGGCATACCCCGGGGGAGAGAGAGATGGCCCAACCTGTCTCTGCCGAACGGGTGGAACGCATCTACGCACGGCTTTCCGGCCGGTACGACCTCTTCTCATGGCTGCGAGGTTGTCGGGATCGACCTTTCGGACGCGATGCTCAGCGAGGCTCGCGAGAGGATCGCCCGGCTCGGGCTATGGCATGTCTCGGTCGCGAAGATGGATGCGGCGCGCCTGCATTTCCCCGATGGTTCCTTCGATGCGGTGTTCGCCCCCTACGTCATCAGCGTCGTTCCAGACCCCCGCAAGGCGATGGACGAAATGCAGCGGGTTTGCCGTGAAGGGGGACGAATCGCGGTCGTGAACCATTTTCTCAGCAGGAATCCGATCAAGGCCGCTGTCGAAAAAGCCCTGTCGCCGCTGTCGATGCATCTGGGCTTCCACCTCGACACGCCGCTGGAGATCGTGCTCCGGACGCGCCGTCTGAAGCTGATACGCACCGAGAAGGTGAATCTGTTCGGCAACTGGACCCTGACGTTGCTCGAAAAGACAGGCGAGCAGTAGCCGGGAAGAGCGTCCGAGCAAGTCCTTCCCATCCTTGGTGAGGTGAAGGGACGTCCGGTCGCCGACCCAGCTCCGTGGCGGCCGCGCGGGTCAGTGGTCCAGCTCGTCGGTCGCGGAAGGCTTCTCGGATACGGTGGCCAGCCAGCGGTCCAGGACGTGGGCGCCGCGGCCCTGGAGAGAAGCGCCGCGCGGCTGCGGCAGGCCCGCCCCGTCTTCGGCTGCGAGCGGACCGGGCGGAGCGGAGTGGGGGCTTCGGGCAGGCTCCTGCGCTGCGGGGCGGCTCGCGCCTGAAACAAGAGCGTCGACGTGCCGTTCCTTCTCGAAAACCTTGAGGAACAGCTTCTCGATCGATTCGGTGGTGGTCGCGTTGCGGGCTAGCAGCTCGAGCACTCGGACCTTCTCCCGCATCACGGAGATCTCCTGACCTTTTTCCTCGAGGTCGAGTTCCGCGCGGCGCAGCTTCTGCCTGAGAAGACCGATCTCGCGGCCTGCATGGTCCTGCAACTCCTTCTGCCGCTCCTGGCTGCGGTGCAACTGCTCGGAGCTCCGCTCCGCCTCGTCGCGGTACTCGAACAGACGCTGGCCGCTCGCCCGGACCATGCCGTACTGGACGAGAAGCTGCTCGTGCTTCATGACCAGCTCCCGGTACAGATCCGCTGGAACGTAATCCTGCAACAGCTTCTCCAGCGGGCGGGAGCCGGAACGATCCGCGACGACCGGCTCGTGGGGTCGATCCGGCACGGAAACGGCGGTCGAGTTGAACGACCGGGAGACCGCGGGCGTGTGCGGAAGCGTCTGGAAGCCCGCCGCCTGCAATGCCTGCTCGTCGAGCGTGTATTCAGGTCCGAAACGGCCCGGGACCTTTTCGGCCTTCAACCGGAGGGAGCGGATGTAGCGGCGCAGGGTCGTGACGGAACGGCCGGTGCGCTCGGCCGCCTCTTTGAGAGTCATGCGGGCCGGACTGGCAGCCGGTTGTTCCAAGACCGATTCCACTGGATCTGCTGACACTCCTCGACAACTCCCCGTAGCCGGCCCGTTTCTATCACAACGCCTGCCGGGCGGGCAAGCGGAAACGCAGCGGAAAATGCAGCGAGGAGCGTGAGGATGCGCGGATATCAGAGGATCCATCCGCGCGGAGAGCTCGCCTGGGGGTGGTTGGAAGAGGGGACTGGCCGCCTCAGCTTGCCCCGGAGAGGAATTCGAGTGCCGTAGCGACGTCTTCGGCGCTTCCGATGAACAGCGGAACCCTCTGATGCAGCTCCGATGGGACCACGTCGAGAACGGGCCGCTCGCCGGTGCTCGC
>QHYA01000186.1 GCA_003223995.1 Acidobacteriota bacterium
AGGTAGGCCGTGAGCCAGCCGGCTGCCAGAGCCACGAGCAGGAAGGCACCAACGCCGGCGAGTGTCCGGACAGCCAGGTCGAGCCCGGCGGACCGGGACCTGCGAGAGCCCGTCCTTCCGGCCTGCCCGGCCGCTCCGGCCCGGCTTCGCGCATCGCCTCGAAAGGCCACCACGGCGCCAAAGAGTGCGGCCAGCAGGATCGACGCCGTGCCGGCAAGAGGATGCTGGCACCAGGGGCAGTGGACTGCGGACCTCTGGCTGTGGATGTTGCAGTGCTGCGTAAGCCCGGCCCAGGGCCAGCCGCAGCCGCAGTCGAACAGGACGTTGCAGTAGGGCAGCACCAGCACCGCCGCGACAGCCAGCGTCGCCGAGGCGGCGGCGACTCCTCGCGCCTTCATCAATCCGCCTCCCCCGGCGTTCCGACGCGCCGAGCATCAAGAGCGGTGGGCGGCACGAGGCTCATCGACGCGGGCGGCTACTTCTTCCAGGGAAGCTTGAATCGGAACTCGAACTTGAGGTCCTCGAAGACCGCGTCGAAATCCCGCGATGCCTTCTCGTACGAATCCGCCGGCGCTTCCAGCCGCAGGTAGTACTTGTCCTTGCCCCGGTTGAAGCAGAGCGTGCGCAGCACGGCCAGCGGCTCGCTTCCTTTCCCCTCCCGCACCGCCAGCAGCACCCCCGCCTGCCGCTCGCGCGACTCCATCAGGATGTGCACGTGCGGGTCCTCGGCGGCCTTCGCGCGGAGCGCCTTCATCTCATCGTCAAGAGGACGGGCGCTTCCGGGAGAGACGAGTACCCGGAGGATGACGCCGGGCAGGCTGGCATGCTGGAGCTCCTGGAAGTCTTCTTCGGGCGTCCCGGTCAGCTTCCAGCGGCCCAAAGGAAAGTAATAACGATGGACGAAGTTGACGACGAACCCCTCTCGCACCTCGACGGGAGGCCCGCCGTGGCTCTCGCCTTGCCCGGCTTCCCCCTTTCCGCTAGATCCGGCCGAGCGGGCCTGCAAGGTTCCGACGGCCCCGACCAGAACAAGGGCCACCGCTGCGGCCAGCAGGGTCGCGGGGCTCCTCAGCGGCCTCATGGGCTTGCTGCTCATCAGATCCACCTCATCAGATCCACCTCATCCGGTGCAGCCCATCATGGCCGGACGGTCCGGCCCCGGTCCGCGGGCGGGGGCGAGCCAGCCCCGTGTGAGATGTTGAGCCCCGCGAGCGCCGCCGAGAACTGCGCGTCGGCCTTGTCGAAGAGGTTCGAGGGCGCCTTGACGATGAAATACCAGATGTCGCCTCCATGCAGCAGACCGACCATGTGAAGGGAGATCTTCTGCCGCGGATCGGTGGGGCCCTTGTTCGAAACCGCGAAAGCTTCGGCGCCCATCATCCCCGCCTTGGAGACCGGTCCCGCTCTGTTCACGAGGTTGCTGGCAGCCTTCAGTCCCGTCTCCACATAGGCGCGGACGACGTTCTGGTTCCGCGGCTGGTCCCAGTGCGCCATCGACATCTGGATCTGGGCGGAGAGATCGAGGTTGTCGAGGGTGAGGCTGCCTCCGGCCGGCATCCGGAGGATCCACTCCTTCGGCAGGGTCATTCTCAGCTCGACGCCCGCAACCTTGAGCACCCCTTCCTCGAGACTCACCTTGCCGGGAGCGAAGACATCATCCGCCGGATCGGCAGCTTCCGGGTGAGCCGGACGGGCCCGGCTCGAGCCCAGCGCCGCGAGCAGGAGGACAGAGCAGGCCAGCAGCGCCCTCACAGGCCGTACTCCTTCCACCGCCGGCTGACCTTCTCGACGACCTGCGGGGACATCCGGATTTCGTCCGGCCATGGCCGGTTGAACCCCTCCGACGGCCACTTCCGGGTCGCGTCGACGCCCATCTTGCTTCCAAAGTTCTCCAGCCTCGCAGAATGGTCGAGCTGGTCCACCGGCCCGAGGACGAACTGGGTGTCCCGTTCGGGATCGATGTGGTTGAGGGCCTTCCAGGCGACTTCCTGCGGGTCGTGGACGTTCACGTCCTCGTCCACGACGATGATCACCTTGGAGAACATCATCTGCCCGAGCCCCCAGATCGCGTTCATGATCTTCCTCGCGTGGCCAGGATAACGCTTCCGGATCGAAACGACTACGAGGTTGTGGAAGATCCCGGCCCAGGGCAGCTCGATGTCCACGATCTCGGGCAGTTGCTTGCGGATCACCGGCAGGAAGATCCGCTCGACCGCCTTGCCCATGTGGCAGTCCTCCATCGGAGGGCGGCCGACGATCGTCGTCTGGTAGATGGGATCCCGCCGGTAAGTGACGGCGGTGAGATGGAAGACCGGGAACTCTCCTTCGAGCGAATAGAACCCGGTGTGATCTCCGAACGGCCCCTCGAGGCGGCGCTCGTGCGGCTCGACGTACCCCTCGAGGACGATCTCCGCCGATGCCGGCGCCTCGAGGTCCACCGTGCGGCACTTCACCATGTCCACGGGCTTTCTGCGGATGAAGCCGGCGAAGATCATCTCGTCGATGTCATCGGGGAGCGGGACGATCGCGGAGAAGACCGTCGCCGGATCCGCACCGATGGCGATGCAGACCTCGATGCGCTGCCTCTTCGCCTCGCCTTCGCGATAGTGCCACGCGCCGTGCTTGTGGATCTGCCAGTGCATTCCGAGCGTGCGCTCGTCGAAGACCTGAAGCCGGTACATCCCGCAGTTGCGGCGGGCTGTCAGCGGATTACGTGTGAAAACGCAGCCCATCGTGATATACCGGCCGGCATCGGCCGGCCAGCACTTGATGATCGGAAACGCGGCAAGAGACGGAGCGGAGGTCTCGACCACCTCCTGGCAGGGCCCCGACGAGACGGTTCGCGGGAAGAAGGATGCGAGATCGGCGAGCCGAGGAAGCATCCTGATCTTGTCGAGAAGGCCCTCGGGCGCCTTCAGCTCCAGAAGCTCGGAGACGCGCTGGGCGAGATCATCCAGCGTGGGGGTCTCGAGGGCGATATTGGTCCGCCGGGAAGAACCGAACGCGTTGATCAGCAACGGGATGCCAGAACCCTGCACGTTCTCGAACAGCAGCGCCGGGCCGAACTGCTTCGAAACCCTGTCGGTGATCTCGGCGATCTCCAGCTCCGGATCGACGGGGACCTTGATCCGCCGCAACTCTCCTTCGCTTTCGAGCCTGTCGATGAACTCGCGCAGATCTCGGTAGGCCAAAGGAAGCTGCCTCCCGCCCAGCCCGGTCTGGCATTATTCACAATGCAGCTTTGCTGCGTCTACCCGCCCTGCCGGGTGTCCTCGGGGCTTGGCGGGCAAGGGTAGCATCGGCCCGCCGGAGGAGGCAAAACGGCGGCCCTTGCCTTGGCTTGCTCCCCTTGCGGGGCGCTCCTGCGGGGTGCCCTTGCCCGAACTCCGCCCGGACTGTATGATTACCTCATCTCGAGACCGCCCGGATGAATCTCGCTCGCAGCTTCGGGTCCTTCTTTCTTCAACCCAACTCTCTCTGACAGGATTGGACATGGAATTTCAGGACAAGAATCTCACCTGCTCCGATTGTGGCTCGCAGTTCGTCTTCACGGCGGGAGAGCAGAAGTTCTATCAGGAAAAAGGATTCGGCCACGAACCGAAGCGGTGCAAGGAGTGCCGCTCCAAGCGAAAAGGGAGCCAACCGGGGGGTGCTTCCGAGCACAGCAGCTTCGAGCGCGGCGTCGGAACGAGGGCCGGCTTCGACAATCCTGGACGGGGTTCGCGGGGGGATGGACGGGCCGGAGGCGAATACTTCTCAGCGACCTGCTCCAACTGCGGCGGGCCGGCGCGGCTCAGTTTCAAGCCTTCGATGGACCGTCCGGTCTTCTGCCGGTCCTGCTACCAGGCGAGAACCGGTATGGGCGGAGCCCGGTAGCTGCGCTCGCGCGGTCTGCTTTTGGATGCGTGACTTCCGGCAGTCCCCCTCTCAAGAAGGCCAAGGGTCGCAGGGCAATCGGCCCCTGATCCCTTCGAGCCGCTCCAGGGTGATGAGGACCCCCCAGGGATGAAAGCTCCTGACGACGACCTGTCCCGGCTGGTGCGCGAGCTGAACGCTTCGGTTGGGAGGCAGCCGGCGCCGGAGACATCGGGCTCCGAGCAAGAAGAGGCTTCCCCGCCTGCTCTCTCCGCACTTGCTCCGGCGGCCCCGGTCCGGCCCAGCTCCACGGGGCCTCTCGCCCAGCCAGGCCTACCAAGAACGGCGCAGTCCTTGCCGAAGGATCCGGCGGCCGATCCGGACGGCGCGCCGCCCGGTCCAGGCCCCGCCGCTGCATCGCCATCCTTGGAAGAAACGGGCTCGTCCGTGTTCGTCATCGACTCTCTCCGGCCAAGCTCGGAACGTCTCGATGGGATCCTGACGCGGGCCGTCAGGCTGCGCGCCTCCGACGTGCTGCTCGTCGCCGGCTTCCCGCCCACCGCCCGGGTCCACGGCGAGCTGCAATCGCTCGGAGATGAAGCGCTGACCCCGGCCGACACACGGGCGCTCTCGCTGCTGCTGCTCGACGACGCGCGCTACAAGGAGTTCCAGCGGGAGCGAGCGGTCGATTTCTCCTTCGAGAGAGCGGGCGGGCGGTTCCGCTGCGACCTGCACCATCAAAGAGGCTCGGTCGCCCTGGCGCTCAGGTGGCTGCCGCGCGCGGTTCCTTCCCTGGATGACCTCAACCTTCCCCCGGTGATCCGCCGCTTCACGCAGATCTCGCGGGGTCTCGTGCTGTTCGTCGGGCCGACAGGATGCGGGAAGTCGACCTCGCTGGCGGCCCTCGTGGAGATCATCAACCGCACCCGCACATGCCACATCGTCACCATCGAGGACCCCATCGAGTACCGCCACCGCGCCGGCCGCTCCGTCGTCGAGCAGATCGAGATCGGCCGCGACGCCGTGTCATTCGCTCGGGCCCTGCGCCATTGCCTCCGTCAGGATCCCGACGTCATCCTGGTGGGCGAGATGCGGGATCTCGAGACGATCGCCACGGCGCTGACGGCGGCGGAGACCGGGCATCTCGTCTTCTCCACATTGCACACGGGGGACGCGGCGCAGACCGTGGACAGGATCATCGACGCCTTTCCCGAGCAGCAGCAGAACCAGATCCGCCAGCAGCTCTCCCTGTGCCTGGCGGGGATCGTCGTTCAGAACCTCGTTCCCACGGTGGACGGACGCGGGCGCGTTCCCGCCTGCGAGATCCTCATCGCCAACGACGCGATCCGCAACCTCATCCGGACCGCAAAGAATCACCAGATCTACTCACACCTGACCATGGGCAGGAAAGAGGGGATGATGGCGATGGAGGAGGCTCTCGCGGAGCTGCACCGGTCCGGGCGGATCAGCTTCGAGGAGGCGCTCCTGCGGGCAGCGCACGTGGAGGAGTTCAAGAAGATCTTGGGTTAAGCCTGCCTGCGGCCTCGACGGGACGAGATACTTCGAGACCGGACACTCTCACCTTCTCGGGGCTGCAGGCGCCAAGCCTCCGTAGCTGCTGCGCGGATCCCTGCAAGGCAGGCGTTCGCCGGTGACGCCAGCCGGGTCCATGCCTAGACCGACAAGACCGATGATGATCCCGGCCAGAGCCGTCAGGCAGAGACCCTCCCTGCCCAGCGGCATCCGGTAGACCATCTCGACCCGGTGCACCCCGGGCGGCACGAGCACCGCCATGTGCAGCGCGTCGGCAAGGAAGACCTCAGCGGGATTCCCGTCCACTGTGGCGGTCCAACCGTTTCGAAGAATGGCCGAGTGGACCAGGACGGCTCCGAGGAGGGTCTGGACCGTTGCCGCGATCCGGTCCTCCGTCAATCGCAGATCGACGATCCTCGCGCCGGCCGAAGGGGGGCGGTCGTCCCCCGCCGTCCGGTCCGGTGGATCGGGTCCTCCCTGCAGGACCGGGCGGTCTGCGTCCGCCGCCAGAGCCTCGAGGCTCCCGAGCATGTCGGCGGAGCGGCTCCATCGCTCGCTGACCCATACGCGCGGAAACGGATCGGACAGCTTGTAGATCCAGACACCGAGCGCCGGCGGAAGCCTCTCTCGCCGGGCCATCGAGACGAGCCCCGTCGCCGCCTCTTCCGCTCCTTGATCGCTCGATGGCGAGCTGCCCGGAGCGGCGGGCCTCAGCGAGACAAGCCACTCGATCCCCCAGGTCTGAAAGACCCTCAGCACTCCCCGGCCGGCCACCCCCGCCGCCGGCCTGTCTCCGAGCAGGTGCTCGAGTGTGGGCAGTCCCCTGGCCATGACCTCGCGGTGCAGCCAGGGATCGAACACGCCGATGTCAGGGGCCACCGGGTAAGCGAGTCCTTCCAGGATCCCCGTCAAGGGAGCCAGGCGCCGCACCTGCTCGAGGACCAGGACGTATGGAGGCAGGGCGGGGCCGTCCACGGTGGGGCCCGCCGACTCGAGGTAGAACGGGCTGCAGCAGGCGACGCTCGTGCCCGGATCCAGCCTCCTCCGAAGGAGAGCGCCGGGGTCCCGGAACGGCTCTCCCGGGGCCGCCAGCAGCGAGGTGGTCGCCGAGAGGGTCCCCTCCGCGCACGCGCAAGCGAGCAGCAGCCAGTGCCTGCGCGCCGCGGCGCGGGGCCAGGGAATCGCCCCGACGAGGGCGCAGACCGCCAACACGCCGCATCCGAGCAGCACCTGCCGGCCGAGCAGAGCCGGGTCTGTCACGAGCCAACGCGCGGCGCTCCCCGCCGAGGCGACGGTCCCCAGAGCCGCGAAGAGAGCCAGCACCGAGACCGTCCCGAGAACCCATCGCTGGGGTGGCTTCCGCCCCCATGCAAGCCGGAGCCCCCGAGCCGCGAGGAGGATGGCGGCCAGGTAGGCAGGCAGCAGCAGTTTCTCCGGAAAGTGAGCGTGGGCGAGCGACCAGAGTTGCTCCGCTCCCGGGATCGCGTCTCCGTGCGCCAGGACGGTCATCACGACCAGCGTGCCGGCCAGAGCGATATCCGTCCGGCGCCGACAGGACCGGGCGGCGCAGAGCAGGCCGACCAGGACGCTGCCACCCAGGTAGAGGCTGGAGGTGTAGAGCCCTTCCGTGAGCCTGTGGATCGCGGCCGCCGGTGCGCCTGCGGCGCCGGGAACGCCGAGGGCGTTCGGCGCCACCAGCTCGATCCAGCGCCAGCCCAGCGATGTTCCGGCGGACCAGGTCGCGAGAACGGCCCGGGAGGACTCTCGGAGAGCCCCCAGGGCCGGCAGCAGAAAGGCCCCAGAGAGCATCCCTCCCGTCGCCCCGGCAGCCAGGAGGACAGCCAAACGCTTCCACCTTTCGGCTGCTCGCGCTCTCGCCAGGCACAAGGCGACCGCCAGCGCCCCCGCGGAGATGACGAAGGGCGGGTCCGGGAAAAGAGCCATGTACGCCACACCGAGGGCTGCGAAGATGAACGAGGCGGCCGTCTTGCGCCGCGCGAGCAGCGCTCCGCCCAAGGCGACGAGAGGAAGACCGACCGGGGGGACCTCGCGGATGTTCCAGCCGGAGAGCACCGGTCCGCAGGAGGCGTAGGCCACAGCGGCCCATCCCGAAAGGATCCGGCCGATACCAAGCGAGCGGGCGAGCAGGTACACCGCGCCGCTGGCTGCGAGACTGTGCAGGAAGCTGTCCCAGGCGAAGGCGGTGAAATGGTCGAAGATGAAGGCATACAGAAGCGTGCCGGGGTCCGCGATCTGGGCGGAGGGATGGGCCCACAGGGGCATGCCCCCCATCAGCCGGTGGCTGAGGATCGGAAACCGTCCCTCGGCGATCGCTCTTGCCGCTTCGACTTTGTAAGGGAGAAGAAACGGCAGAAGGTCCCTCAGGAAGAAGACCTTCCCACCCGTGAGGGTCCGCCCCCACCAGATCGCCTGGATTCCTGCGACGGCAGCGAGCAGAACCGCCGATCGCCTGTGGGATCCGGCCGGCATGCGATGCACCGGATCACTCCACGACGCCGAGCGGCTCCAGCTTCACGATCGTCGCTCCCCACCCTCCCCCGCTGTGTGGGGCGTCGTGGAACGACGCGACGCTGAGGGGATGTCGCGCGGCAGGAAGGCATGAAGGTCGATCTCATCTTCGATCGGAATTTCAACCGGATCGCCGCACTCCGTTTCTTCGGTTCGATCGGTCATGACGCTCGCTCTATCGGTCCGCACCGGCCGGCCGCAGCTCGATCCCGGCGCCACGAGGGTATAGCATGATGCCATGGGAGAGGTGGGGGGTCTCGTGCTTGCAGCCGGCTATGCGGCGACAGGACCGTCCGGAGAGGGCGATTCTCAGCAGGACCGGCCGGCCGGACATGGCACGTCCCGGAGCGACGATCTTCCCTCGTCTCAGCGTTGCGCCGACGCCCTGCGTCCCGTTGACGGTGGAACGGCGCTGGCAGTGGTCCTCCGCACCCTCGCGGCCGTGCCGGTCGAGCGGGTGGTCGTCGTCCTGGGAGAGGATGCCGCCCTGGTCCGCCAGCAAGTCTCGCTGGCCGGTGTCAGCGTGGTGGAGCTGCCGGAGCCAGCCCCCATGATCGCCTCGATCCGCGCCGGCCTCGAAGCGCTGCCCGACGCGGCCGGCGCTCTGGTGTGGCCGGTCGATCGGGCCCTGGTCGCCATCAAGACCGTCCGCGCCCTCATCGAGGCGCACGCGAATGGGGCCAGGATCGCCGTGCCGCTCTGCGCCCTTCCGGACGAGGATGAAGGGAAACGGGGTCATCCGGTGATCTTCGACCGGCGACTCTTCGACGCCCTTCGCTCCGCTCCCGACAGCGAGGGGGCGGCAGCCGTCGTTCACTCCCGCGGCGCGGAGGTGGTCGAGGTGCCGGTAGAGGACCGTGGCATCCTGGTCGATATCGCCTCCCCTTCGACACAGGCCTTTCTCAGCCGGATGCGGGCCGTGGCGAAGCAGATCGGAGCACCGCAAGAACATCCCGATGAAGGCCCAGCCGGCCGCCGGCCGTCACAGCGCAAGCGCACGCCCCGCCGCCCGCAGTGAACGGCGCTCCTCCGTGAACCGCGCTCCCGCGAGCGCCGGCTCGGCTGAGCCGCCCAGTCCCCTTCCGCTTCAGTGATCCCGCAGCTCGCCGAGGATCGCGCGAGCCGCTTCGACCGTCCGGTCGATGTCCTCCTCGGTGTGGGCCAGGGAGACGAAGAGCGCCTCGAACTGGGAGGGGGGAAGAAAGACTCCCCGCGAGAGCATCCCTCGAAAGAAGGCGGCGAAACGGTCGGTGTCGCAGGCCAGAGCGGAATCGTAGTCGGTGACCGGATGCCGCGTGAAGAACAGCGTCATCATCGAGCCGACGCGATTGATTTTCACCGGCTCGCCCGCCTCGGCCGCGGCGGCAAGAAGGCCCTCTTCCAGACCGGAGGCCAGCGCCTCCAGCCGGTCGTAGCTCGCGGCGGCGGAAGGCCGGGCCGGGCTGGCGGCAGCGGGCGATGCGCAAGGAGGGGCAGCGGGGGAAGCAGTGGGGGAAGAGGTCCATGAGCAAAGGAGCTCCAGCGTCTCGATCCCGGCGCGCATGGCCAGCGGATTGCCCGAGAGCGTTCCGGCCTGATAGACGGGCCCGTCGGGGGCGAGCTGGTCCATGATGTCGGAGCGGCCACCGTAAGCCCCCACCGGCAAGCCACCTCCGAGGATCTTCCCCATCGTCACCAGGTCCGCCGTGAAGCCGTAGCGTTCCTGCGCCCCGCCGAAGGCCACGCGGAATCCGGTCATCACCTCATCGCAGATGAAGAGGATGCCGTGGCGGGTCGAGAGCTCCCGGATCGCCTCGAGCCAGCCGCGGGCAGGAGGGATGACGCCCATGTTGCCCGCGACGGCTTCGAGGATGACGCAGGCGATCTCACCGCGCTTGTTCTCGCAGATCTTCTCGAAGGCGCCGGCATCATTGAAGGGAATCGTCAGGGTCAGCGCGGCCAGGGCTTCGGGGACGCCCGGGCTCCCCGCGATTCCGAAGGTCGCCACGCCGGAGCCCGCCTTCACGAGCAGCGAGTCCGCGTGGCCGTGGTAGCAGCCCGCCATCTTGACGATCAGCTCCCGCCCGGTGAACGCCCGTGCGAGCCGCAGGGCGCTCATTGTCGCTTCCGTGCCGGAGTTGACGAACCGGAGCGTCTCGACGGCCCGGAAGGCCTCGGCGACCCTGCGGGCCAGCTCCGTCTCGATCTCGGTCGGCATGCCGAACGAGGTACCGGCCTCGCACGTCTCCTCGAGCGCCGCGATGATGCGCGGATGGCAGTGGCCGAGGATCAGCGGCCCCCACGATCCGAGGTAATCGATGTACTCCCGCCCTTCCGAGTCCCAGACTCGCGAGCCAGCCCCGCGGCGGATGAAGACGGGCTCCCCACCGACGGCGCGGAAAGCCCTGACGGGGCTGTTGACGCCCCCTGCGATGTAGCGGCGGGCCTGCTGAAAGAGCCGGCTGGTCATGGGTCGGATCCTGGCGGAGGGAGCCAGCCGTGTGGGGGGAGCCTCTCCGGAGCGGGGAAGCCGCTCACCCCCTCAGCAAGCGCGCCGCCTCGGAGGCGAAGTAGGTGAAGATCAGGTCCGCCCCGGCGCGGCGGATCGAGACGAGGGTCTCGAGGATCGCCCGCTCCCGATCGATCATGTTGCGTTCCGCGGCCGCGACCAGCATCGCGTACTCGCCGCTGACCTGGTAGGCGGCCACCGGGACCCCGAAGCGGTCCTTCACGCGGCGGACGATGTCGAGATAGGGGAGCGCCGGCTTCACCATGACGATATCCGCCCCTTCCTCCAGGTCGAGGGCCACTTCGCGCAACGCCTCCTGCGAATTCGCCGGATCCATCTGGTAGGACCGTCGGTCGCCGAAACGAGGGGCCGAGGCGGCCGCGTCGCGGAACGGGCCGTAGAAGGCCGAGGCGTACTTCGCCGCGTAGGAGAGGATCGACACCCCCTGGAACCCGGCCTCGTCCAGGGCGCGCCGGATCGCCCCCACCCGTCCGTCCATCATGTCGGAAGGCGCGACGAAGTCCGCCCCCGCGCTCGCCTGGCGGACCGCCGTCTTCGCCAGCAACTCGAGCGTCCGGTCGTTTTCCACATCCGTGCCGTCCAGAACGCCGCAATGGCCATGGTCCGTGTACTGGCGCAAGCAAACATCGGTGAGAACAAGCAGGTCCGGCAGGGCCTCCTTCAAGGCGCGCACGGCCCGGGCGATGATTCCCTCGTCTCCCCAGGCCTCACTCCCCAGCGCATCCTTCCGGTCGGGAAGCCCGAACAGCAGGACGGCAGGCACGCCCCTCTCATGCGCCTCGGCCGCCTCTTCCACCAGACGGTCCACCGAGCAATGAAACTGGCCGGGCATCGAGGGGATCTCGCGCCGCACGCCCCGGCCTTCGCAGACGAAGAGGGGGTAGACGAGGTCCGCCGGAGCGAGAGAAGCCTCGCGGACGAGGGCCCGCACCGCCTCGGTCCGTCGCAATCTTCGAAGACGCGTTGTGGGGAAGGGCACGTCGGCCGGCCTCACTCCGGCAGGGTCACAGGTCTTCTTCGCCCCCATGGAAGAAGTATTCCGCGCAGAACTTGCTGCAGAACTTCCGACCCGACATCACGGCAGCGCAGTCCTCGCAGAACATCCTGAAGCAGATCGAACATTTCATCAGGGTCTTCTCGTCCTGAGGGGTCCCGCATCGTATGCAGTGCGGCTTTTCCACCCGGCAAATTATACTCCCCGGAGCTTGCGGCGCCAGCCGGCCTCTCCAACCACTGCCCCCCCGGCCCGGCGCCCCATCGCCCTGCTCCTCACGCACCCGCGCCCGGCCATCTTCAGACCTCGACCAGTTTGAGGCCTGCGGACGTCAGACGGTTGAAATCCTGCGGATTGGCAGTCGCCAGCTCGGCATCGTGCCGGATGGCCGTCGCCGCTATCATGCAGTCCACAAGCGATCCACGGCGGCGGCCGGACAGGTTGAAAAGACGCGCCGCGCACCGTTTCCCGTCACGCCGTTTCCTTGACAGCCTCGGGATGCGCCCATAGAATCGCGACGTTCTTGAAGGCAATCCTCCTTTCCTGGCGGCGTAGCTCAGTGGTGAGAGCGAGGGTCTCATAATCCCTAGGTCAGTGGTTCGATCCCACTCGCCGCTACCACCCTCCCTCACCGGCCGCGCGGGGCCGAATGCTGCCACAACGATGCCCCTCCACCGGCTCTTCCTCGACATGATCGGCAGACACGCGATGATCGTGCGGGGAGACGCGGTGCTGGCAGCGGTCTCGGGGGGGCCGGACTCGACCGCGCTGCTCGACCTGCTGGCGCGCGAGTCCCCGCGCCTCGGCTTCCGGCTGGCGGTGGCTCATCTGGACCACAAGCTGCGCGGCGCCGCTTCGCGGGAAGACCGAATATTCGTGGAAGGGATCGCCCGTCTCCTCGGGCTGCCCTGCTTTTGCGCCGAGGCGGACGTCCGCGGGCTTGCCCGGATGGAGAAGAGGTCCCTCGAGGAAGCCGGCCGCATTGCCCGGATGCGCTTCCTCCATCAGGTCGCGAAGGAGTGGGGCGCCCGGAGCATCGCCCTCGGGCACCAGAGAGACGATCAGGCCGAGGGGGTCCTGATGAGGGTCCTGCAAGGGGCCGGGTCCTCGGGGCTGGCGGCGATTCGGCCCGTCGTCCGGTTGGATGGCGGGCTGGTGATGATCCGGCCCTTGCTGTCGGCCTCCCGCGGTCAGATCCTCGCCTACCTGGACCGCCGTGGGCTCTCTTTTCGGTTGGACGAGAGCAATGCCGATCCAGCGTTTCTCAGGAACAGGGTCCGCTCCCGACTGCTGCCGCTGCTGGAAGAGGGGTTCAACCCCAGGGTCCGCGAAGCCCTCGTGCGGTCTGCGGAGATCCTGAGGGACGAAGACGAGTGCCTGGCTTCCCTGTCGGCCGACTGGATGGCTCGTTTCGCCACGCGCCAGGGTGAACCTCAGGAGGCAATTCCTCGGGCTATCCTTCTCCCCGAGACTCCTCTGGCGCAGCTCCCTGTCCCCCTGCGCCGGCGCGTCCTGCGGGAATCCCTTGCGAGCGTGGGGGCGACCCCCAGAAAGATCCGCTTCGACCAGATCGAGACCCTTCTCGGTCTCGCCGCTCGGGGCAGGACGGGAGCCAGGGTTGTTTTCGCAGGGGGCTATGTGGCGCGGCTGGAATACGGCCAGATCATCCTGGAACGCTCAGGAGCAGCGGATGGACCGGAGGGGGGGAAGGAGAGGGCCTGGCCGGCCCGCCGGCTGGTCGTTCCCGGGGAAACCCCCCTGCCGCTGCTGCCCGCACACCTGCGCTGCCTGGCCGGCGTCTCGGCCCCCGCGGACAGGGCCCGGCTCCTCACCAGCGTGATCGAACCCTCCGAGCTGAAGGAACCGCTTCGCTCGGGAGCGGGATCCGTCGCTCATCTCGATTTCCACCGCGCCGGTCCGGCCCTGACGGTCCGCCTCCGGCGCACCGGAGATCGGTTTCATCCTCTTGGCTCCTCCGGGTCGAAAAAACTGAGCGACTTCCTCATCGGTGTCCGTCTTCCCCGCGAGCAGCGGGACCTCGTTCCCCTGCTCGTCGCCGCAGGCAGCGGGCAGCGCCAGCCACAGCCCCCCGTCGAAGCCGAACCCAAGGGAGACCCCGAAGGCGAGATCGGACTGCCGGGCGGCGATCCGGAAACCGTCGCATGGGTGGTCGGGATCAGGATCTCCGAGAGGTTCCGGGTGACGGAGCGCACGCGCCGTGTCTTGCGCGTCGAGCTCTCGGCGGATCCGGACGGCAGATGAGAGGCCAGTGTCGAGGCCGAGGGTGAATTATCTTGAGGTCGAGCGTACAATGAGTATTGGCGAACAGGCCCGGCGGGACGCTGCGACAGGTGTCCGGAGGAGAGCGTGAACCAGCAAGTCAAGACCGTGATGATCTGGGTGCTGATCTTCTTGGTCATCGCCGTCCTAGTCAAGTTCTTCACGAATTACGGCGTCAACACGGACAAGATCGATCAGAGCGTGTTCTACACGTACCTCGAGCAGGGGAAGATCGCCGAGGTCACCATCGCGGGAGACTCGATCGGTTACTCGATCGAGGGGAAGTACCGGGAGAAGACCGCCAAGGGAACGACCGACTTCTCCACTTACATCGTCAAGGACGAATCTCTTCCCCGGCAGATGAGGGACATGGGGGTCGTGGTGAAGGCGGAGCGGCCAAAGGACAGCCCGCTCTTCTACACCCTGATCACCTTCTATGCCCCGATCCTGCTTCTGATCGGCCTGTGGGTGTTCTTCATGAGGCAGATGCAGACCGGGGGGAACAAGGCCCTCTCCTTCGGGAAGAGCAAGGCCAAGCTCTCATCGGCGCAGGGGAAGAAGGTCACCTTCAAGGATGTCGCCGGGGTCGATGAGGCGAAGGAGGAGCTCCGGGAGATCATCGAGTTTCTCAAGGACCCCCAGAAGTTCCAGAAGCTCGGCGGGAAGATCCCCAAGGGGGTCCTGCTGATGGGCGCCCCGGGGACGGGGAAGACCCTGCTCGCCCGGGCGATCAGCGGCGAGGCGAACGTCCCGTTCTTCTCGATCTCCGGTTCGGATTTCGTCGAGATGTTCGTCGGCGTCGGCGCCTCGCGCGTGCGCGACCTGTTCGAGCAGGGGAAGAAGAACGCACCCTGCATCATCTTCATCGACGAGATCGACGCCGTCGGCCGGCACCGCGGCGCGGGCCTCGGCGGCGGCCACGACGAGCGCGAGCAGACCCTCAACCAGTTGCTGGTCGAGATGGACGGGTTCGAGTCGAACGACGGCGTGATCCTCATCGCCGCCACGAACCGGCCGGACGTCCTGGATCCCGCGTTGCTGCGGCCCGGCCGGTTCGACCGCCGGGTTGTCGTCGCACGGCCCGACGTGAGGGGACGGGAGGAAATCCTCCGCGTCCACACGCGCCGCATCCCGCTGTCTCAGGAGGTGGATCTGGCCCGGCTGGCCCGTGGAACTCCGGGCTTCTCCGGGGCGGATCTGGCCAACCTGGTGAACGAGGCGGCGCTCTACGCCGCCCGCTACAGCAAGAAGATGGTCGAGGGGGGAGATTTCGAAATCGCCAAGGACAAGGTCCTGATGGGAACGGAGCGGAGGAGCCTCATCATCTCGGACGAGGAGAAGCGGAACACCGCCTACCACGAGGCTGGCCACGCTTTGGTCGCTCACCTGCTGCCCAACGCCGATCCGCTCCACAAGGTCACGATCATTCCGCGCGGTATGGCCCTCGGTGTGACGCAGCAGCTCCCGCTGGACGACAAGCACACCTACTCGCGTGAGTATCTCGAAGCGGTGATCACGGTCTCGATGGGGGGGCGGGTTGCCGAGGAGCTGTTCCTGAACCATCTCACCTCCGGCGCGGGAAACGACATCGAGAAGGCCACCGACATCGCGCGGAAGATGGTCTGCGAATGGGGGATGAGCGAGGTCCTGGGACCCCTGACCTTCGGCAAGAAGGAGGAGCAGATCTTCCTGGGCCGGGAGATCGCCCAGCACCAGGACTACAGCGAGGCGACAGCCGTCGAGATCGACCACGAGGTGAAGCGGGTCGTCACCGAGTGCTACATCAAGGCCAAGGAAACCATCGAAGCGAGCCGGGATGCCCTGGTGCGAATCGCCGAGGCGCTGCTCGAGCGGGAGGTGCTCGAAGGCGAGGAGATCGCCGCCCTGGTGCGAGGGGAAGAGTTGCCGCCTCTGCCCGCCCCGCCCCAGCCGCTGCGGCCCCGGGAGGAGGCGCGCGAGAAGCCGCGCGGCTCGGAGAAGCCGGTTCTTACACCGCCCCTCGAACAGCCTTCCTGAGTCCGCAGTGTCGGGGCCGGTGCCCGAGGGTCAGGCGGCGCGTCTCGCGGGGCACGCAGCCGGGATGGTGACCACCGCGCGGATCGTCTTCGCCGATGGGGGGTGTTGGGAGATGGGCTCCCGCACCCACGTTCTGGGCATCCTCAACGTCACTCCCGACTCCTTCTCCGACGGGGGGCTGTTTCTCGATGAGGGCCGGGCCGCCGATCACGCCGCGAGGATGGCATGCGAGGGAGCGGACGGCGTGGACATCGGCGGCGAATCGAGCCGTCCCGGAGCGGAGAGGGTCTCCCCCGAAGAGGAGAGCCGGCGCCTCCTGCCGGTGCTGCGCCGGGTCCGGCGCGAGAATCCCCGCCTGCGGATCTCGGTGGACACCACCCGCGCGCGCATCGCCAGTGAAGCCCTCGATGAAGGGGCCGACATGATCAACGACATCTCGGCCTTCGCTGCGGATCCGGAGATGGCTGCGGTCGTGGCCCCTGCCAGGGCCGCCTGCGTCCTGATGCACATGCGCGGGGAGCCGCGCACGATGCAGGTCAATCCGCTCTATGGCGATCTCATGGGGGAGATATCGACCGAGCTGGCAGCGGCCATCCAGCGCGCACTGGCGGCTGGGGTGCGCGAGGAGGCGATCGCGATCGACCCCGGAATCGGCTTCGGCAAGAGCGCCCGGCACAACCTGCAGATCCTCCGCCGCCTCACCGAGCTGAGCAAGCTCCGCCGGCCCATCATGGTCGGAGCGTCACGAAAGTCCTTCATCGGCGCCCTGACCGGAGCGGAGGTCGGAGAGAGGCTGGAGGGAAGTCTCGGGGCCTCCGCCGCGGCCGTGACGGCCGGGGCGAGCCTGCTGCGCGTCCACGACGTCGGAGCAACGGTGCGGATGCTCCGCGTGGTCGATGCCATCGTGAGGGCGTGATGCTGGGTCAGATCTTCAACCTGATTCGTTTCGATCCGCCCAGCGTCCGCTCCGTGATCGACATCCTCGCGCTGGCAGTGATCGTTTACCAGTTGCTGCTTCTGATCAGAGGCACCCGGGCGGTGCAAATGCTCCTGGGGATCCTCTCGATCGCCCTTTTCTACTTCCTGACCGGCCCTGACCGGATGCTCGAGCTGCCTGTCGTCCACCGGGTCGTGGGCGGGGCGCTGTTCTTCACTCCCTTCGTGGTCGTTGTGCTCTTTCAGAACCACATTCGGAGGGTGCTCGCCTCCTTTGGCACCAATCCCCTCAGGACGCTCGCTCTGGCCTCCCATGGACCCGAGCGCATCGCCGACGAAGTGGTGCTGGCCGCCACATCGCTCGCCGGCAGCCGCCGCGGCGCCCTGATCGTCTTCGAGCGGGAACAAGGGCTGAGGACGTTCATCGAAACCGGCATCCCTCTCGATGCCCTCGTCAGCTACGACCTTCTCACCACGATCTTCTTGCCGGGCTCTCCGCTTCATGACGGCGCGGTCATCATCGCCGAGGGGCGCATCAGGGCCTGCTGCTGCTACCTCCCCCTGACCTCCAACCCGCCCCTTACCAAGGAGTTCGGCTCCCGCCACCGCGCCGGGATCGGCATCACGGAGGAGACCGACGCGGTCGCGATCGTCGTCAGCGAGGAGCGCGGGACGATATCCCTCGCCCGCGGCGGGCTCATCCATGAGGACCTGGAGGCTCGGGAGCTGCAGGAGATCCTGAAGTCCTTGCTGATCTCGCAGAAGCCCCTTCTCGCCCGGCTGGGCTGGCCGGGCGGTCAGAGGCCCGAGGCGCCTGCCTCCGACAGCCCTGCGCCCCCCTCTCCCGGAAGCGCTGTGGATCCCGCCTCCGGCACCCCGGCTCCCCGCCGCCCGGCAGATCGCGAACCGGTGGAGCGGGGGGCGATGGGCGAATCGAGGTGAAGCGATTTCTCACCCGCAACCTCGGCCTGAAGCTGCTGGCTCTGGTCATCGCCATCTTTCTCTGGGTTCTTGTCACGGGTGAGAACGAAGCGGTGCACGTTTACACGGCCAGGGTCGACTTCCTCTATCCCCCCGATCACACCCTGGCCCAGGAGACCTCCGGCTCGGTTTCGGTCTACGTGAGGGGCCCGGAGCTTCTTCTGCGGGGCGTCGATCCGGGCGCGCTGTCCATCGTCGCGGACCTGCGCCGGGGACCGAGCGGCGAGCGGCAGGTCGTCCTCAACCCCGAGACCCACCTGCGCGGGCTGCCTCGCGGGATCGCCGTCGAGAGGATCGTCCCGCAGGTGCTCACCGTGAAGCTCGAACGAAAAGTGCGCCGGCCCGTCCCCGTCATGCCCCGGCTCGAGGGGGAGCCGGCGGCGGGATGCCGCTTCGCGGGATACGACATCGTCCCCCCCGAGGTCCTGATCGAGGGGGCCGAGAGCCTGGTCAACAGTGTGACGATGACGCAGACCGAGCCGATCGACATCTCTGGCCGCTGCCAGACCTTCATGCTGTCCGTCGCGGCCTCCCCCGAGAAGCCGGGAGTGAAGGTCGTCACCCAGCGACCTGTCACAGTCAAGGTGAAGCTCGAGAAGGTGCCTGCGGAAAGATCATGAAGCGCCTGTTTGGAACCGACGGCGTACGCGGCCTGGCCGGGGAGTTCCCCCTCGACGGCGAGACTGTCCGAAGGCTCGGCTACGCTCTGGGCGAGATGCTCGGGGGCCCGCAGCGAGACGGCGCGGCATCGCGC
>QHYA01000271.1 GCA_003223995.1 Acidobacteriota bacterium
AGCTTTCGAAGAGCGCGAGCATGCACTTGACCGCAAATACCGACGGTCGGACGAACGCGGCGGCTGCGAACAGGGCCTCCGCGAGCGGAGGATAGAGGGTCGGGATCGAAGGGTTGTTGATGAGGCTGTGATCCGGAAGCCGCAGGGAAGCGAGGGCCGGATCATCAGGAGCGTTGAGATAGGGATTATGGCCGTTGACCTGCACCCAGCCATCGCGGACATAGCGATGGATGTCCTCCGAAAGCGTCGGGGGAGCGAGCAGCATCGTCAGCCGGAAGCAGAGCGCTCCGCCGAGGACGACCCCGACGGCGCTGCGAGTCGGCCGCGATCTCTGGACGAACAGCAGGCTGGCGATGTAGAGCAGCGAGAGAAGGATCCAGCACCCCAGGAAGAACGCCAGCCGCGGCCTCAGGTCTCCCGCGATGGCGAGGGCCGCGTAGCCGGCGAGCGAAAGGACAGCAAGGACTCCCAGAGCCCGGGCGCCGGAGCCCCCCGGGGAAACCTGCAGCGGGAAGAGAGTCTCATCCTCTTGGGGGGGGATCTTGCGGGCGAGCGGGATCGGTGGGATGTCTAGCCCATGAACTTCCTGCAGAGGATCCTGCCGGGGGAGATCGTCTCCGCCGTCCTCATCACCCTTTACTTCGCCGTCCTGGGGTTGCTCTCGATCTATGGGCTTCATCGCTATCAGATGCTCTACTTGTACTACCGGGACCGCGCCAGACTCCGCCGGCGAGCCGTCTGGAACCGGCAATGGCCCAGTGTAACGGTCCAGTTGCCCCTCTACAACGAGCTGTACGTCGCGCGGAGGCTCATCGAAGCCGTCTGTGCAATGGACTACCCGAGGGAGTTGCTGGAGGTGCAGGTCCTCGACGACTCGACGGACAAGACGAGCGATCTGGTGGCGGAGCTTGTCCGGCTCCGCCGGGAGGCCGGTGTGAGGATCAGCCACATCCGGCGAGCCGAGCGCCGAGGTTACAAGGCCGGGGCGCTCGATGCGGGGCTGAAGTGCGCCACGGAGGAGTTCATCGCGGTCTTTGACGCGGACTTCGTCCCCCCGCGCGACTTCCTCCGCCGTCTGCTACCCCATCTGGCCGATCCGGCCGTCGGCATGGTCCAGGCGCGATGGGACCACCTGAACCGCGACTACTCGCTGTTGACGCGGGTGCAGTCGCTGCTTCTGGATGGGCATTTCGTCATCGAGCACGCCGCCCGCAACGCCTCGGGTCGGTTCTTCAACTTCAACGGCACGGCCGGGATCTGGCGGCGAAGATGCATCGAGGAGTCGGGAGGCTGGCAGCACGACACACTCACGGAGGATCTGGACCTCTCCTACCGCGCACAGCTCGCCGGCTGGCGCTTCATCTACCTGGCGGACGCTTCGGCCCCCTCGGAGCTGCCCATCGAGATGGACGCTTTCAAGTCCCAGCAGCACCGCTGGGCGAAGGGCTCCGTGCAGACCGCCCGCAAGCTGCTCGGGAGAATCCTTCGGAGCCCCGTGGGAGCGGCCGTGAAGCTGGAGGCCTTCGTTCACCTGACCTCGAACTTCTCCTATCCCCTGATGGTGATGATGTCGGCCCTGCTCTTCCCCGTGATGGCGATCCGCGCCCGCGCTTCTGCGCTGAATCTGCTGCTGATCGACCTGCCGCTGTTTCTCATCTCGACGACCTCGGTGAGCTCCTTCTACCTCTGCTCCCAGAAGGAGCTGGGCCGCAGCCCCTGGAAGACGCTCCCCCTGATCCCGCCCCTGATGGCCATCGGCATCGGTCTGTCCATCACCACGGCGCGGGCGGTGCTCGAGGCGCTGGGGCAGATGAACGGGGAATTCCGGAGGACCCCCAAGCACGGCATCGAAGGGCGGGAGGGAAGCGCGGCCGGCAAGCGGTATCGCGGCCAGCGCAGCTATGCGCTCGTTGTGGAGGCCCTTTTCGCCGTCTATTTCTCGATCGTCCTGGCCGTGGCCGTCGTCTCGCGGATGTGGGCGGCGCTCCCCTTCCTCGCCCTGTTCTGGTGGGGTTACTCGTTCACGGCCGGCCTGTCGCTGCTCCAGCGGCTCGGGCCAAGGGCCGCCGCCTCCGCCGGCGATATCCTCCCCGCCCGGGCGTGACCCTCGCGAGCCTCGCGAGGCATGACCCTTCCGTATTGAAAGGCGTATAGTCCTCCCGGAGCGGTGGTCTCGGTTCCTGGTGGTGTTCTCGGTTTCCACAACCGCCTGTGAAGCCCACCGGGTCTCGCTTCGACGCGGGTTGCTTGCTGGCGTGGGCCGACCGGCCGGCTTCAATCTGTCAGGCCTCCCAGGGGGGGGCTGGTCGAGAAGTTTCGATCCCGGCGTGAGCACAACCGTGACCCATTCTGATGCGGTGGGAGCGCGGGGCGTCTTGAGGCCGGCCGACCGCCTATGAGGGGCGGATGCCGAATAAGGCCGCGGAGGAAGCGCGGTCCATCTCGGAAGGTCGATGGGCGCGAATGGCGACCATCCCGCTGGAAATAGGTCAGTTGACTGCGGTCATTACGTCTGGTTGGCGGCGACCTATCCGAAAGAGACTGCGGCGAGTTCGGTCCACTTGTCGTTCGAAGGCTGGTTGAGATGAAACCCGCACGCAAGGACTCATCAAAGATACGGCCGATGCCTCAGGAGACGGCCGTCCTGAGTTACAGAGCAGAATTCTCACCGGAGGAATTCGAACCACCCTGTACCTGCACCGGAGCTGGACGGGGATCTGTGTATATGAGGTGGAGTTCCAGGAAAGCGGCATGAAGTACACCGTTCACCGTGCATTGGCCAACCGCGATCACACTCAGTATCAAGCGTCGGACGATGCCTACGACGCGGCACTCCTGCATTTCCTCATCAGCAACTTATTACTCGACAAGCAGATCGCCTTTCCAGTTCCCAGAGGGTTGTCCAAAGAGGTCCCGAAGGGCGTGTTTCAGCACCACATTTCTGGGACGGCGTATGAGGAGAAGACGATGGAAACGAACCGATGGTGGAAATTCTGGTAGCGTCGCCGTCGAACAAGCGCGTCAACCTGACGGTCGCTTCCGTCACGCCGCTTGCTGAGCGGTCATTCCGAGCGAGTTGTCGATGCGATCTGCAAGTGGCGCGCCGGTCCGCCGCATTCGCGGCGGACGCGCCCGCAGGTTACGCGCAGCGTTAGGCATGCGGACGAGAGCGCGAAGAGGAGCAAGCGTGCCGAAATGCGACTACTGTGGATCGACGATCCTCTTCGGGGGCAAGCGAGACGGGGAGTTTCGTTTCTGCAACGACCGCTGTCATCAAAGTGGCGTGCTACTGGCAGTGTCGCGCCAGGTACCGGACAACCTTGTTCAGCAACAGGTCTGGTCGGTTCACCAGGGACGTTGCCCCAGGTGCGGAGGGACTGGTCCCACTGATGTTCATGTGAGCCACCGAGTCTGGTCGGCCCTGGTTCTCACGTCGTGGGCGAGCCGCCCACAGGTGTCCTGTCGAAGGTGCGGCATGAAGAGTCAAGCAGGTGACGCCCTCTTCTCTCTCGTACTCGGCTGGTGGGGTTTTCCTTGGGGATTGGTGATGACTCCTGTCCAGATCGGCCGGAATCTCGTTGGCTTAGCGAAGGGGCCGGATCCTACCAAGCCGTCTCCGCAGCTCGAGAAGATCGTGCGCATGAGCATGGCGAATCGCGCGCTGGTGACCGGGAGTGGGAAGCCGGATGCCTCCTCCTCCTAACATCCGCGTCAACCTGTCGGCCTGGAAGGAAACACTCCAGCTGGAGTTTCACTCCGGGATGGCCTCGGACCAGGGTCTGGGGACCAGCGCAGCGCGACGACCGAGCGGAGTCAGTGGCTCGAATGGGGCCGTGGGCATGCGAGGCCTCGTGGGAATCGGGGAATCGCATCCGAGTGCTTGGACCCCAAGCACATCGCCGATTCGAGTCGAGAGTGCAGCCCTGATAGTGCACGGATAACTCGTTCCCCTTTGGAGACGTGCGATGCGTGATGATCTGCGACCTGGTGGCATCTTTCCCGATATCAATTTGCCCACGCCGGAAGAAGAGCGAGTGAAGCTGTCGGGC
>QHYA01000187.1 GCA_003223995.1 Acidobacteriota bacterium
CTATCGCTGACACCTTGTCCGCCGAACGACTGCGTTCACTTGCCGGGCCTTCCCAGACCACGATGTTGGCATTGAGACCGTGGGTCAGCTCCTGGAAGAGGCGAGCCCACTCAGCGTTCATGCCTGCGCCCATGAGGGCAGGTGCCATCGCCTCCTCGGGTACCTGTTGCACGTCGATCGGTTTTCCTACGATTCGCTGGACGGCTGCAGCGACATCGCGCGGTGTGTACTCACGCGGGCCCGCCAACTCGATGACCCTTTTGCCGTTCCCGCCCTCAGCGAGCAGGCGCGCAGCGGCGGCACCGATGTCCCGCGTCGCAACGAGGGGGATCGCCTTGTCCACGACAAGGAACGTGAAACTGCAAGAAGCGACGAACCCATCCGCGGTAGGCCTTCTCGGTCCGCGGGCTGAAGTGGCGCGCTTCGATCGCCTCGGTCAGACGTGGCAGGAGCCTCCGCTCGATGGAAGCCGGCTGTGACTGACCTCCCCGATCGGCTCGACCACGGGGGACAGATGGAGGACCCATGGGGCTTTGGCGACCGCTGCGGATCACCGATAGGCTCGAGGAAGCGCCGTTTCAAGAGAAGTGGCGCCATCTCATGATGGAGCGAGCTGGATAGGACCACATGATCACCGGCAGGATTCCCTCTCGGACGCGAGAAGCACCCGGCACAGGCATCATGAGGTTCAAATATCTTACCAGAACCGGCCGGGTGCGGGGATCTTGCAGCGGCTGAGCAGCCTGCACCGTTGCCGGATCGGAAGACCTCCTGTACTGTTGGTGCGTGGCCGCCAAGAACATCTTCAAGCTCCTCAGCGAATACCACCGCTCGCTCGAGAACATGAAATCCTGGCTCACCCTCCGTCCCCGGCATCCCTCCCTCGATGTGGAGCGCGTCGGGATCGTCGATGCCTGGCAGGAGGAGATGAAGGAACACTTCCGGCGGCACGGCTTCTGTTTCGCCTGCAACCGCTCCCTCTCCCGCTGCCGCTGCGAAGAGCCCCTGTAAGAGCTCTCCCGTCTCCCGTCTCCCGTCCCGATTCAATATAGACTTCACCGGCATGGGCAAGCTGCTGCTTTTCTACCTGCTCGCCTCCGCCACCGGTCATCCGTTTCTCATCCTCGTCGGCATGGTCGCCGTCTTCTACCTGCTGGATAGGAGGACGGTCCGGTGGACTCCCTCGGTCATCCCCGCGTTTCGCCGGCTCATCGAGCAGAGGCGTCTGGAAAGAGAGGTCCGGATCAACCCCCACGATGCCGACGCGCGCGCGGGGCTGGGCGCCCTCCTGCTGGAGAGCGGCCGCCCCCTGCCGGCCGTCCAGCAACTGGAGACCGCGATCCAGAAGCTGGGAGACGTCGCCGAGACTCATTATCTTTTGGGTCTGGCTTTGCTGAAGAGCTCGAGATGGCGGGAGGCGCGCGAGCGGTTCGAGAAGTCGCTCCAGATCGATCCCGGATTCCGGATGGGCGAGGCTCTCCTCCGGCTGGGAGAGTACTGGGCTCGAGCAGGCGACCACGAGAGGGCGCAAGCGGCTTTCGACGCCTTCCTCGAGCGAAACGACTCTTCCGTTGAAGGACACGTTCTCTCCGCGAGGGACCTCCATGCGGCCGGCGATCTTCCGGCTGCCCGCAAGCACATCGAGAAGGCTCTGCTCGCTTACAGGGAGGCGCCGCGTTTCCGCAGAAAGATCGATCGCCTTTGGGCCTGGCGGGCCCGGACGATGCGCCGGGGTCTGAGACCCTGAGGTGATGCATTCGCCGAGCCCGGGTCTCCCTTCACATGGGTTAGAAGCGATGCGGCTGCTGTTCTTCGTCTCGGACCATGGATTCGGCCATGCCGCGCGCACGATCGCTTTGCTGCGCGAAGCCCTCGTGCAGGAGCCCGCGCTCGAGGTCCGGCTCGTCTCCGGACCGAATGCCGGGGAATTCCTCGCCCGCTCGTTCCTTGGCGAGGCTCGCGTGCGGGTTCTGATCCGTCCCTCAGACCCTGGCTTGATCCTCTTCCCCGCGACGCTGCGGATCGATTCGGCCGCAACATCCCGCGCCTGGCGCGCCTGGGCCGGCTGCTGGGCGGACTGGGCGCGGGAAGAAACCAGGGAGGCTGACCGCTGGGGGCGGCCCGACGCCGTGCTCGCCGACGGGACGCCTCCGGCATTCCTCGTAGCGGAGTCGCTCGGACTCCCTGGGCTGCTTCTCGGGAACTTTGCATGGAGCGACCTGCTCTCCTGGCACGTGACGGAGGAGGTCCTCAGCCAGGTTCGCCAGGCCCTCTCGCGGGCCAGCGCTTCGTTCGCCTATCCCTTCCGTCTCGGTTTCGACGGGGCGCCAGCACCGCGCCCTCTGCCTCTTGTCGCCCGCAGGCCAGGCCGCTCACGCGCCGAGGTTCGCCATGTCCTCGGCGTCGGAGAAGAGGAGCCTTTGATCTACCTCTCCTCCGGGCAGTCCTCCAGCCCAGACGATCTCTGGCAGCTGGCCGAGAGCGCCGGCTCCCGGCTCCTCGTCCCCTCGAACGCCCCGGAAATCGCGGGAGCGCTCCGCATCCCCGGCGGCGACACCGAAGGGCAGGACTACATCGGTGCGAGCGACCTCATCGTGGGCAAGGTCGGATACGGGACGCTCTCGGAAGCCCTCGTCTGCGGTGTGCCGATGGTGATGCTCCTTCTCGACAGGACGCCGGAGACGGCGCCCCTCGCCGCGGGAATGCGGGAGGCAGGCGCGGGAGAGACCTGCGCCGCCGGCGAGCAGGCCGCACCGGCGGTTCGCCGGTGGCTGGGGCAGGGCGGCGGGGCCACTCGGCCGTACTCGAAGGAGGACTCCACCGGCGCCGCCCGCCTCCTGCTCGACGAGATCCGGCGGCTCGTGGCCGACTGACCCTATCCTGTGAAGCGGGATTGACCCGCCGCGGGGGTGGAGCAATCGGGGGCAGGCGGCAACGGCGGACACAATCGACAGCGGCGCGAAAGCTGCCCTCAGGAGCGCTTCGTGACCCCGATTCGGAGGTTGTCGATGCAGAGAAAAGCCAGCCCGTTCGGATCTCCGACATCCGAAACCGAGAACTGGACCTGGACCGGGGCTCTCCCCACGGCTGACGCGAGATTCAGCGGGATCGCCTTCCTGAAGACAACGGAGATCCTCCCGCTCTGATGGTCCACGGGGCAGCCAAGGTTCGGACCTAACAGATCCGCGGAGCCGGTGCGAGTGAGGGCGCCGCCGCTCGGAGTCGTCCCCGACATGTCCGAGACGAGTACGGGGAACGGGCCCGCTCCGGTGAGCAGCGTCACCGAGACCCGCGCGGCGGAAGGGACCGACGGGACGATCGAGCCGGAGAATCCGAACTCGTAGTCGAAGCGGACCGTGATGGTCGCCGGCTGGAATCCGATGTTGACCGGCGGGGAGACGAGGTCCGACCTCACACCGCCGATCGCCGCATCGTTCGTTCCGTCCAGGTCGAGATCGACGGGAAAGAGATCCTGGCTTTCCGGTTGAGGGGGGCCCCATGTCGACAGGCACGCCGCGAAGAAACCATCGCTGGGAAGCTGCGGCAGGAGGCATGGATTGCCGTCGTGGGCGTCCAGGACGGCGACGTTTCCCAGAGGCGTCCAGCAGGAGCAGGTCCCGTCGAGGTTCGCGTCCCCGCAGAAAGGACCCTGGCCGGGACACGACCCTGTCCCGTCCTGCTCGAAGGAGGGGTCGTCGACCTTGAGCTGCACGGCGGGGGCGATGCGGACCGACAGGATCACCGCGAGGAGAAGGATTGTCTGACGCAGGCGGGGCGGCATGTTTTCCTCCAGGGGGGGCGAGGTGGTCACACGGGCGTGACGGCTCATGACGGCTGGATCAAGCTAACGGATCAGCCTCCTTCGCATCAGGGCTAGAGCCAGCCAGAACGCCACAGTACCGAGGGCGGCCGTGTAGAGCACCGGCCCCCAGAGGTGGCTTCCCGACTGACCGAAGCAGACCGAACGAACGAAGAACGAGGTGTAGGTGAGAGGCAGAGCTCCGGCAAGAAGCTGGGCCCATCCTGGAAGCGTCTCGAGGGGAAAGAAGGTGCCGCTGAAGAGGAACATCGGAAAGACGACCGCGAAGATGGGAAGGTTGAAGGTATCGATCGTGGGGCAGACCGCCGTGAAGCACATCCCCATCGCCGCGAACATCAGACCGGACAGGAACGAGAAGGGAAGCACCAGCAGCGCCTCCGGGAACTTCAGCAGGCCGAGCGCGGCGATGACCACCATCATCAGGGCCGCTACCAAGACCGATTTCGTCGCCCCCCACAGGATCTCTCCCACGATCACGTCCTCCAGCGACAGCGGCGTGGCGATGATCGCGTCGAAGGTCTTCTGGTAGTACATCCTCACGAAGGACCCGTAGAGAGTCTCGAAGATCGCCCAGAACATCACCCCGACAGAGATCAGCCCAGGGGCCAGGAAGGCGATGTAGGATACCCCCCGCCCGTTCCAGAGGACGTTGCCGATCATCCCTCCCATCCCCCCTCCGAAGGCCACCAGGTAGAGGATCGGCTCGAGCAGGGGAGGAAGAAAGTTCGTCCACCATGTCCGAAGGTAGACGTCCATATCCCTCCTCCAGACGGCCCACGCCCGCCAGGAGATCCTCCGCAGCGGGCTCATTCCCGCAATTCCCTGCCGGTCAGCTTGAGAAACACATCCTCGAGATTTCCGCGCCGCAACAGGCACTGATTCATGCCAAACGCAGCTGTCAGCTCGCGGTAGTCCTCATCCCCTTGGTTGCTGTAAATGAAGATCCGATCGGCCAGGACCTCGGACTGCCACCCCTTCTCCCGCACGAACTCAAGCAGCGCCTGCTCGTAGCCCCAGACCTCGATGACATCCCGAGTGACGTGCTGCGTCACCAGCTCGGCGGGGGGGCCCTCGGCGATGATCCGGCCTCGATCCATGATGACCAGCCGGTCGCACAACTGCGCCGCCTCCTCCATGTAATGGGTGGTCAGCAAGATCGTGGTGCCGTTCTTCTTGAGCGCCCTCACTCGCTGCCATATGGAATGTCGTCCCTGGGGGTCGAGGCCTGTCGTCGGTTCATCGAGCAGCAGCAGGCGAGGGTCGTTGATGAGGGCCCGGGCCAGGATCAGCCGACGTTTCATCCCCCCACGGAGAAGTCGGGATCGAGATTGTCCTCCTGGGGGCAGACCCCGACGAGGGCCTTCACCTTTCGCCCTTGCTCCGCGACGTTCATGCCGAGCACCCTGATGGTCCCCGAGGTCACGGGCGAGACCCCCTGGATCATCCGGACTGTGCTGGTCTTTCCGGCGCCGTTCGGTCCGAGAAGGCCGAAGCATTCCCCCTGAGGCACCGCGAGGCTGACGCCGTCGACTGCCACGAGCTCGCCGAACCGTTTCACGACCGAGACTGTCTCGATGACGGGGATCTGGTTCCCGGACACGAAGCAGCGATTATATCCGAGGAGGGTGGCGTCCCCGCCTCATCCGTCACGCCAGAAGCGCAGGAGGTCCGGCCTGTCGCTGATCACCGCCTCGAAGCGCAGCTTCAGCGCCTTCTCGAAGGCGGCCCTCTCGTTTACCGTATAGATCCAGGCAGAGAGATTGCCTTCACGGATCCGCGCGACTCTTCGCGGAGTGGCCTGGCGGGTGGAGAAGACGACCGTCCGCGCCCCGACGGCACGGGCCCGCGAGACGATGCCACGGAGCTTGGGGCGGATCAGCAGTCCGGCCGGGGCTCCCCGCCTCGCCGCCTCGGCGACGGCTTCCTCGGCGAAGGAGGAGATGACGAAGGGCTGCAGCCGCGAGTCCCTCACCTCCTCGAGGACGCGCGAGAGGGCCTCCTTCACATCGGCCCCCGTCTGCTTGATCTCGATGTCGGCTCCGGCGCGCCCGGCCAGCAGCCCCAGGACCGCGCGCAGGGTGGGAACGCGCTCGCCGTGGAAGCGGGGGTCGAACCAGCTTCCGGCATCGAGCCGACCGATCTGGGAGAGGTCGTGGTCCCGGACCGGACCGCTCCCGTCCGTCGTGCGGTCCAACGTCGGATCGTGAATGACGACAGGAACGCCGTCGCGCGAGAAACGCACGTCGAACTCGACCCATTCCGCTCCGGCCCGAAGCGCCGCGCGGAAGGAGGCGAGGGTGTTCTCCGGCGCCAGCCGGGCGGCCCCCCTGTGCCCCACGATTAGAGGGCGCGGCGCGCTCAACGCGGGCGGGCCGCTTCTCCAGGACGATCGCATCATAGGAAAGCGAGAGAACTCCGAGAACGAGGACCACGATCCCCGCGAGGATCGCCATGCGGTTTCTCATGCCGGCCTTCTCCAGATCACACCCGGTCGAGCCGCTCCCCTCCGGATTCCGGTGTCCGGGGGTCAGCCCGCGCTGGCGGTCGCGGCGGGCTGCGCGGACGGGAACCAGAGCCGGAAGGTCGTCCCCTGCCCCGGCTGACTGTCGAAGTCTATCGCTCCTCCGCCCGTCTCGACGATCATCCGAGCGATGGGCAGCCCCAGGCCGCTTCCCCTCTTCTTGGTCGTGAAGTGAAAGTCGAAGATGTTCGGCTGGATCTCGGAGGAGATGCCCGGGCCGGTGTCCGACACTTCGATGCAGACCGCCCCGCTTTCGACCCGCGCCCGTACGGTCAGGGTCCCCCCGTTCTCCATCGCCTGGATGGCGTTCAAACAGAGGTTCAGGAGTGCCTGCTTCAACCTCACCGCGGCCACCGGCACGGCGGGGAGCTGCGGGCTGATATCGCACTGGAGGTGGACCCGGGACTTGTTCGCTTCGAAGCGGATCAGCTCGACGATGTTGTCCAGGGCCTCACGGACATCCGTCGTCGCCCCTTCCCGCTCCCCGCTGGCGGCCAAGCCGAGATACTCACGGATCACGTCGTCGAGATGATAGATCTCCCGTACGATGACCTCGAGATAGCGCTCGCATTCCGCTTTGGCATTGGAGGGGATCGAGACGAGCACGGATCGGAGCGCCTCGACGTTGATGACCATGGAGTTGAGAGGGTTCTTGATCTCGTGGGCTACGGTGGAGGTCAGCCTCACCAGGAGCGAGAGCCGTCCGGCCTCCTGCAGATGCTGTTCGAGAGTCCGGATCGAATCCAGGTCACGCAGCAAGAGCATCATGCCGGACACCTTGCCCTGCTCCCGCAGCACATAGGAGGAGACGCGCACGCCGCGCTTGCCTCCCGTGCCCGCGCGCGGAAGCAGATCGACCGACCGGGCGTCTCCGGCGGAAGCGTCCGAGAGGAGCCGCGAGAATCCCGGATCGGAGGACAGCAGCCGGGAGGCCGCCTCGGTCCCCTCCGCTCCCGACCCGCAGTCCAGCATGCGCAGAGCCGAGTCGTTGATGGTGACCACTCGGCCGGACGCGTCCACGACGACGACTCCCTGCTCGAGCGACTGGGTGATGCTCGACAACAGTATCTCGCTGCTGCGAGAGCTCGCGGCGAGCGCCTCCAGCCTCTCTCCCAGACCGCGCACCACGCGCAAGGTCGGTGCGAAGTCGGAGCGCGGGTCCACCTCGACCTGTGCCGGGCCCCCCTGCTGGAGCTCGAGCAGGGTCCGGTTCAGGCGGCGCACCGGGATCGTCAGCAAGCTCCCAAGCGCGACCCCGGTGGCGGTGATGAAGAGAACCATCGCGGCGAAGATTCTGAGCATGTCACGGCGGGGCTTGTCGAGAAAATCCCGATAGTAGGTCGGGTTCAGACGGACGCGCAGGGCCCCGATCCTTCCGCCGAGCAGAGAGCGGAGCGGAACGGTGATCTCTCGCAAAGAAGCGTTCGGCCCGAAGGGGACCTTGCGGACGGTTGTCTCCTTGGAGCGCAGGATCCGCCGGTCTGCCTCCTCGCGGAACGTCTCGCCGAGAATCTTGGGGTCGGAGGCGAAGCGGATCCGGCAGTCGTTATCCACGATCACAAGCATCGGCACCCTCTCCGATTGCCTGGCGTAAGCCTGAATCTGCTGCTGGAGCAGATCCCGCTGCTCGGGAGTCAGCTCATCGAAGGAATGGCCCCCGGTGGAGGTAAAGAAGAGGCCGAGCTCCCTGCCCATCTCGATGGCTCCTTCAGTGACGATCCCCGAGACCAGCTGGTCGATGGACCAGTACGCCGCCACGAGCGTGGCTCCCCCCAGAAGAAGCGACAGAAAGAGGTAGCTGAGGAAGATCCGCAGCGCTATTCGCATGCGCGTTGATCGAGGGTTCCGGGAAGAAGAGCTGCGCTCTTACAGACCGTACTTCCTGGCCTTGTTGTGAATTGTCTTCAGGGAAAGCCCGAGAATCCTCGCGGCCCGGGTCTTGTTGCCGCCGACGTGCCGGAGAGTGCGGGTGATCAGCTCCCGCTCCACGTCATCCACAGTGACTCCCAGCCGCACCGTGAACTGGCCCGCCCCCCCTGGAGACTCCGCCCCGCCATTGGTGTCGCCGGCGCGGACAGGGGCAACCGCCCCGCTCAGGACCTCCGGCGGAAGGTCCGCGGGGCGCAGATCCGGCCCGCTGCCGAGCACCACGGCTCTTTCGAGGGCGTTCCTCAGCTCCCTGACGTTGCCGGGCCAGTTGTAGCGCTCGAGGATCACCACGGTTTCCGCCTCGAGGTTGATCGCCGGCCCGTCGTGCTGCTCCGAGATCTCATCGAGAAATGCGCGGACCAGCAGCTGGATGTCCTCGACTCTATCCCTCAAAGGTGGCAGGTCGATCGTCACGACGTTGAGTCGGTAATAGAGGTCCTCGCGGAGCTTTCGCTCGGCGATCGCCTGCCGCGGGTCGCGGTTCGTCGCAGCCAGAACGCGCACGTCGGAGGTGATCGTCTCCGAGCCACCGATCCGTCTGAAGGACTGCTCCTGGAGGACACGCAGCAGCTTCGCCTGGACGGCTTCCTCCATCTCGGAGATCTCATCGAGGAAGAGGGTTCCGTGATGGGCCATCTCGAAGCAGCCGCTCTTGCGGGCGATGGCCCCCGTGAAGGCCCCCTTCTCGTGTCCGAACAGCTCCGACTCGATCAGCTCCCGCGGGATCGCTGCGCAGTTGATGGCGACGAAAGGACCCCGGTGGCGCGGCGAGAGATCGTGGATGGTTCGCGCGACCAGCTCCTTGCCCGTTCCGCTCTCCCCGACGATGAGCACGGAGACCGTGGATGGGGCGACCTGCTCGACGAGCTTGTAGACCTCCCTCATGCGCGCTGACTTTCCGCGAAGCTGGCCAAAGCTGCCGTGCCGGGCTAGCTCCTCGCGGAGCCTACGGTTCTCGCGGATGATCTCCCCCTTCTCGCGGATCTTCTCCAGGAGCACCCTGAGCTTGGGGAAGTTGACCGGCTTCTCGACGAAATCCTCCGCACCCTCCTTTATCGCCTCCACGGCCTTCTCGATCGTACCGCGCCCGGAGAGGACGATCACGGAGCCGTTGTAGTCGGGCCTGATGGCCCGAAGCAGGTCGACCCCGCCCGCGCCGGGCATCACCAGGTCCGTGATGACCAGGGTCGGGGGGCTGTTGAGGATCTTCTCGGTTGCCTCTTCGACCGAGCCAGCTTCCTGCACAATGAAGCCCCAACCCTGAAGAACCTTGGTCAGGCCGTGACGCTGGTTCTCGTCGTCGTCCACCAGAACGATGCTGTCCGGCATTCAGTCCGCCCCGGGAAAGAAAAGCAGGTTATATCACAGGCCCGCTGACCGCAAGTGCGGAGGGCACGTCGGTACGTCGAGGCAAGCGCGCAGCGGCGGACAGCGCCTGCGAGTGTGCATGCCGGCTGAAGCGGCGGCTGGAAAGGGCAAGGATCGGAACGCGGACCGATGGGAGAAAGTCCGTTCGCCACCGGCGGCACTGGTCCGTCCCGGGCGGGGCGATCAACAATCCTGTAACAACTATGACGTCATCTGTAACGGGAGAGTACGCGAAAGAAAGCCGACAGAACCGCGCTTGCGGCTGCCAACGCAAGGCTCACGCTGACCATCAGGAAGAATACGATCGCCAAGATCTGCATTCGGCCCCCTTTGACGCCGATCTGCTGGGCGTGACCGCCATGTCGTAAGCAATTTCCGCGCCTTCATTTGTCACAAGCAGGTCGAACCCTCGACGGCTGAGGTCCGAAGCGTTCGCGTCGACTAAGCTAGCACCTGAAGGCCGGAAGAGCAAACTCCGGAATGGGTCGCTCCAGGACATGGAGGCAGAGGAAAGTCAGGGACTCAGGCGGCCGGACGGGGGGCCAGAAGCGAAGCAATCGCCTCGATCAGCAGGAACCCCGCCCAGTTCAAACGGACCGCATCGTCACGGAAATCGTTTCCCGTCCCTCCTCCGATCTCCCGGTCCAGCCTCAAGGCGAGCCGATAGAGATGCCCGCAGAGGGCGGACCAGACCCCGGCCAGCCATCCGAGCGGTCGCGCGGCACCGCCCCGAAACGCGCGCGCTCGTCCACCCCTCCGCACCTGCAGCAGGCACCCCTCGACCTCCTCCGGCCGGGAGAGCCAGCCATCGAAGTGCGCCCTGCCGTCCCCTTTCGTGCGCAGCGCTCCGCCCTTGCGTCCCACCAGCCTGTGCAGAAAGAGGATCTCCCGGTGCCGGATCAGCAGAATGTCCCCGAAGCCGGTCCGCCTCGCGGGCACAAGGACCTCGACCTGCTCGCCGGGATGAAGGGTCGGCTCCATGCTGGTTCCCGACACCGGTATGAGAAGAACCCGTTCCGCCTGACGAGCATCCGGGGCGGGGAACATCGCCTGGAGGTCCGAGACGGACAGCCCCGCGACAGCGAAGTCGGCGGATTCCTCAGACACGGTCGCTCTTCCCTGCAGGCAACGCACCCCCGCAACGAAGGAATCCAAACGGGATCATAGGTCTCCAAGCTGCTTGCTTTGACCGCTCTGGCACGGTTTGTTAGGATGCCCGCCCCTGTGGAACCGGTCAACTACAAGAAGCTCTTCCGCAAGCTCGAGCGCACTCTGTCGCAAATCCAGAGAAGCGAGGACACTCCGGCGACCCTCGAAGCAATCATGCGGTCTCTCGTGGACGATTTTCACGAGGAGCTGGGCATCACCGCGGCGCGACTCTATCAGCGCCGCGACAGCGTGTACGTGCTCAAGACCCAGTACGGAGCGGGGCATCACGTCCGTCCCGGCCTGCGCATCCCGGCATCGTACCGGCCCGTCCGCACCGCCATGGAGCACGGCTACGTCTTCATGGGGGAGGACGATCCCGGCTTCGACCATCGCCTGGAACAGAAGCTGGGTGTTCGGTACTTTGCTGCCATCGCCCTGGGAGACAAGCGGGAGTACCTGCTCGGCTTCACGGTGCGGGGCGACGCCGGAGCGGAGCAGACACGGCTGTCGCTGAACACCGTCAGGCACGCCGTGAATCTGAAGCTCCGACAGGAAGTGCTCGAGAGCCTCATCGAGCAGGCAAAGCTCATCCAACTGAGCCTGCTTCCTCAGCGCGCACCGCAATTCGGGGACTACGACATCGCCGGCAGCTCGGTCCCGGCCGAGGAGGTCGGGGGGGATCTCTACGACTTCCTTCCGGTCTCGACGCGTATTCTCGGAGTCGCCGTCGGCGACTCGTCCGGGCATGGTCTGCCGGCCGCGCTCCAGGCCCGGGACGTGATCACGGGGCTCCGGGTGGCCATCAACGAGGACTACAAGATCGTCCGGGCTGTCGAGAGGCTGAACCAGGTGATCAGCCGCGGTTCCCCTTCGGCCCGCTTCATCTCGCTTTTCTACGGGGAGCTGGAGACGAACGGCAATCTCATTTACACGAACGCCGGCCATCCCCCGCCCCTGGTCTTCCGCGACGGCGAGATCCGGAGGCTCAGGAAGGGGGGACTGGTGCTCGGCCCCAATCCCGACGCGATCTACGAGCGAGGGTACCTCTCCTTCCGCCACGGAACGGCGATGCTGCTCTACACGGACGGCATCACCGAGGCCCGCTCGGCCGGGGGGATCGAGTTCGGCATGGAGAGGCTGGCCCGACTTCTCCGCCGCCACCACTCCCGGCCGGCATCGGACATCGTGCAGGAGGTCTTCGGCGCCGTGGAGCGGTTCTCGCGAGGACCCTTCGAGGATGATCGCACGGTGGTCGTCGTGCGGCGGCCAGCAGCCGCGTAGGGCGCCTCCGGCCTGCCGGTGAGCGCAGGCCTTCCTTCAGCTTCTGCTGCCTCGTGCCGAGAGGATGGCGCGGATTGCAGGAAGGGCCTGCCGGGCCGCCGACTCCCCCGCCTCGATGAGCGCCTTCTTCCTGCTGAAATCGTCATATGCGACATTCCCCACCTCCGGCGTGATGACCACGTCGGCCTCGCGCGCCCGCAGGCGCCCGATCTCCGCCGACATGATCATCGCCGAGTGATACGCGACCTCCAGCGGATTGCTCGGCGCAGAGCCCGGCACGGCGGGTGGAATCGCGACGGCGATGACCACCTCGGCCCCCTTCCTTCGAGCGATATCCACGGGGATCGGATCCGAGACTCCGCCGTCCACGTAGGTTGCTTCCCCGATCGTGACCGGAACGAACACCCCGGGGATTGCGCAGGAGGCATGAACTGCGCGGGCGACGGGCCCCTTGTCGAAGGCCACAGCCTTCCCCGTTCTGAGGTCGACGGCGACGGCGACGAAGGGGACCGACAGGCTCTCGATGGTCTTGTTCCGGAGGTGGGCGTCGAGAAAGCTCTCGAGCCGTTCCCCTTTGACGAAGCCTCCCGAGAAGAAGGAGAACAGGCGGTAGTCGAAGAGATCTTCCTCGTTGACTGCCACCGCCAGGAACTCGGCGTCCAGGACCTTGCCGGTGTCGGCATAGAGCGCGCCTATGAGGCTGCCGACGGAGGCGCCGACGACAAGATCGATGGGGACCTTCTCCTGCTCGAGCACCCTCAGCACGCCGATCTCGGCGAAACCGCGGGCTCCTCCCCCTCCGAGCACCAGCGCGACGCCGGAAGCGGGTCGGGCGCCGTCCCGAGGCAGGTCCGTCACGCCCGGCGGGGGCTTCTTGCCGGCGCATCCGGTCAAGCCTCCGACCCCCAGGATTCCTCCCAAGACCAGGATCCGCAGCAGTCTCCTCATGTGCTCTCCCATGACATCGAGTTGCCTCTATTCGAACTCCAGTGCCTCGGCCGGCGAGACGGCCAGGGCGAGTCGCGCCGGATACAGCGCCGCGACCACCGTGACGAGCGCCAGCAGGGGCCAGAGCCCGGCCGCTATCCCCCAGGGAAAAGCGTACGGCAGCGTCCAGCCGGAGAACATCTCCGACAGGGACTCGACGGAGAATCCAATGAGGTAGGAGCCCAGCAGGTAGCCCAGCACGCCGCCGCAGACGACGATGCCCAGCGCTTCGACGATGATCAGACGGATGACCTGCCGCCGCTGCGTCCCCAGCGCCTTGAGGATGCCCAGTTCCCTCCGCCTCTCGGAAACCGAGATCACGAGCGTGTTCGCCACGCCCAAGACCGCAACCAGCAGGGCGATGGCGAGCTGGATGTACGAAAGGCTGAAGAACTGGTCCAGGATGCGGGAAATGACCTTCTTGAATTCCTTGTTGGTCATGATGAAAAGCCTGTTGGTCTTCCCCGCAAGACGCTGGCGGATCGCCGCGGCCACTTGCCTCTGGTCGACCCCCTTCTCCAGCATGATGTCGAGAGTGTCGATCCCCTCGTCCTTCCAGCGGCTCACGTAAACGCTCCGATCGACCCAGATCGTTCCCTGGTCGGACGAATAGTCTCTCACGACGGCGAGGACCGGCAGGCGGACCGGTCCGGTCGGCGAGGGGAGCGACAGCGTGTCGCCGATGCGAACCTTGAACAGCCTGGAGAAGTTGTCGGAGACGCAGAAGGCCTCGCCGCGGGTTCCCCGGTCCATCCACCCCTTCTTGTCGCCGGCGATGATCGGCGGATCGAGGCGGCGGTATGTCCTCGCCAGGGGCAGGCTCGCGAGCAGCGGACGGCGCCCCTGGTATTCGACATGGATCCCGCGGAAAGGCTCTGCCCACCGGACTCCAGGGACCGACTCCACCTCCTGCTGGAAGTCCGGAGGGATGTGGTAGGCCTTCGAGAAGAACCGGTCCGAGGCCATGAGGTAGAAGTCCGCATTGAGCACGCCGTTGAGCCAGATGCCGTAGGAGCGGCGGTAGGAGGAGACCATTCCGCCCAGGGCGATTACGAAGGAGATGGCGACCATCAGCGCGAGCACCGTCGCGGAGGTGCGGCGCGGGGCCTGGATCAAGGAATCGGTCGCGACGCGCCCCTCCACCCCGAAGACGCTCGTCCAGGCCGGCCTCAGCACCTTGAGAAGCGGCCCGATCAGCGAGGGGGCGAGCAGCAGGGCGGCCATGTTGATAACGATCAGCGTCGCGATCGTTCCCGGCATGCCGCGCGAAGCGATGCTCGAGGCGGCGAGCAGCGCGGCCAGGGCGCAAGCCGCTCCGAGAATCAGCCGAGAGCGGCTGCTTCCTTCGCTGAACCTCTGGAAGCGCCCTTTCGCCAGCGCTTCCACGGGCTGGAGTCTCGCGGCCGCCCTCGCAGGGAAGAAGGCGGCCGCCACGGCCGTAACCAGCCCCAGGACGACCCCCACGACAAGAACCAAGGATCGGATGACGAGGACCGGAGCGGTGTGCGTCGTGCCGTAGGCGACCTCCGTCAGCCCGATCATGAACCGGCAGACCACCCCGGCCATCGCCAGGCCCAGACAGATGCCGGCGGCCGTGCCGGCCAGCCCCACGATCGCCCCCTCGGCCAGGAACAGTCCCATCACCTGCCCCCGCGTGACACCGAGCGAGCGGAGGATGCCGATCTCGCGGCGGCGGCGCGTGGCGGCGACGGCGAAGACGTTGAAGATGAGAAACACGGCGATGAAGATTGCCTGCCAGCAGGACAGCGACATCATCGCGGCGAAGTTCTCGACGAGCACCTCCATCTGTGCGCCGCGCTGGGAAGGAGGCTCCACCGTGTAGCCCGCGCCCAGCGCCGCCTCCAGGCGCTTCCGGGCGGCCTCGAGCGGCGCCCCGGGAGCAAGCATCACGTCCACGCGGTCGAACCGCTTCCCCCGCGAGAAGGCATACTGGGCCGAGTAGAGGTCCATCAGGGCGACGTTGCCCCCGAAGGCGGTCGCGGGACCTTCGGGACGGATCAGGCCGCGGATGGTGAACGGCTTCAGGCCGTGGCCGGTCTCGAGCGTGATCCTGCCCTCACGGCCCAGGTGATGGCGCGCAGCGAACTCCTCGGTCAGGCAGATGGAATCGGGCTGAGCGAGGAAGATCAGGGGATCGTCGAGGACCTCGCTGCCGTCGCCGAAGTCCCAGTCCCGCAGCGAACGATCTCCCAGGAAATCGATGCCAAGGACCATGAGTGAGGACTCTCCCAGCCCCTCCGGCTTGACGACGGCCTCGACGACCGGTTGCGCCGCGGCCACACCTGGCTGGGCGCGGACGATCTCCAAGGTCTCTTCGGGAAGCCCCGCCTCCCCCGCCATCACCTCGAGCTGCGTCTTGCCGGCGATCCGATCGACCGTCTGGCGCATGGAGACCTTCAGGGAAGTGGCGGAGAGCTGGATGGCGACATAGACGCCGACGCCCAGCGCCACACCGGCCGCTGTCAGCGCGGTGATGACCCAGTGCTTCTTGAAGTAGGGCCAGCTGATGCCGCGAAGGAGGAAGACCATCGGGATAGGACCGGTCGAACTTAGGGCTGGCTTCCGCGCGCTCTCCTGCCGGCCGGAGCGATCTGCCGGGGGAGGGTGCCGGCGCCTGTCGATGGCTCTCCCGCATCTCCGGCTTCCCCTCGCTGCTGGCGCTCCTCCCCCTCCAGATGCCCGTCGCGCAGCCTCAGGATCCTGTCGCAGGACGAGGCGGCGGCAGCGTCGTGAGTGACCATCACGAGAGTCGAACCGGTCTGGCGATTGATCTGCTGCAGCAACGCCAGGATCTCGGCTCCCGTCTTGGAGTCCAGGTTCCCCGTCGGCTCGTCCGCGAGCAGGACGACGGGATCCATCACGAGGGCGCGAGCGATGGCCACCCTCTGGCACTCCCCCCCGGACAGCTCGTCGGGGAGGTGGTCCGCGCGCCCCGACAGGCCCACCAGTCCGAGGTGCCGCAACGTCCGTTCGCGCACGAGAGGGCCCGCCTTTCTCTGCAGCCGCAAGGGCAGGGCGATGTTGTCGTACGCCGAGAGGGTGGGCAGAAGATTGAAGAACTGGAAGACGAAGCCGATCTTCTCGCGGCGCACCCGCGTCAGCTCGTCGTCCGGAAGGCCGGCCAGCTCGATGCCGTCGATGCGCACCGAGCCGCCGGTGGGCTGGTCGAGACCACCGATGAGATTGAGAAGCGTCGATTTCCCCGAGCCGGATTGTCCCATGACAGCCGCCATCTCTCCCTTCCGGACTGTCAGCGACACTCCGTCGAGGGCGACGACGCGGTTCTTCCCCTCGTAGATCTTGACGACGTTCTCGAGAACATGACGGCATCATCGACGGGAAAGAGCCGCTGCCCCGCCCGGCCCAGATCCTCGAGCGTGACGGAGCGGACCTTGTCGATCTGCTCGTCGTAGAACTCCCTCGGCAGGGAGTAGATCTCCAACTCGCCGAGGGCGGCAGCGATCTGGTCGGAGGTCTCGAGGCTGAGCGGGAAGAGACCGGCGCGGTAGTTCTGCGCTTTCCGGAGGTCCTCCTCCGTGTATCCCCCCTGCCGGAAGCGTCTCAGCGTGTCGAAGGCGGCCTCGACCGTCTCGGCGAGGCGATCGTTGCGCGTGAAGGTGCTGACGACGAAAGGCCCGGGCTGGTGCAGTGCGCGGAAGGACGAGCGCGCGCCGTAGGAAAGCCCGCGCTTCTCTCGGATCTCCTGGTTGAGCCAGGAGGTGAACGGGACGCCCAGGATCGTGTTGGCGACGAGCGAGGGAAAGTAGTCCGCGTCCGAGCGGCTGATCCCCACCGCTCCGATGCGGACCTGCGTCTGGTTGACGTCGGGCCGGTCGACGATCAGCACCCTCCGGCCCCGCACCTGCTCGGGCGCCGGCGCTGCCACCCGCGGAGCGGGGCGAGCGGGCCACTCTCCGAAGAGCTTCTGCACCTTCGCGAGCAACTCCCTGCTGTCGATGTCCCCCACGATGGCCAGGACCGCGTTGGAGGGGACGAAATGCTTGGCATGGAACGAGACGACATCCCCTCGCGTCAGCCCCGTCAGCGACGTCCGTGTACCCTCGGTCGGTCTCCCATAGGGATGGGAGCCGAACAGGAAGCGAGCAAAGCGCCGGTCGGCCACAGTCGAGGGATCCTCCAGCGACTGGGCCAGCTCCGCCAGGGCCTTCGCGCGCGCTCGTTCGAACTCCTCGGGTTGGAAGGACGGACGCTGGACGAGATCCGCCAGCAGGCCCAGGCCGGAAGCGAAGTCTCCCGAAAGGAACTCCGCAGAGACACCGCTGTAGTCGTGATCGACCGTCGTCGACAGGCTTCCACCGACCGACTCGATCGCCTCGTCGAAGGCGGCTGCGTCATGCGCTCCCGCGCCATGTCTCGTCAGCTCCAGGGTCAATGAGGCGAGCCCCTCCTTCCCTTCCGGGTCTCCCGTCGATCCGCTTCGAAGGAACAGGCCGACGCTGACCATCGGCAGCTCCCGCTTCTCCGCGATCAGGACGACGAGCCCGTTGGCGAGCACCTCGCGACGGTAGTCGGGGAGGATCCGGTGCGCTGCGGACACCGGCGCACGCAGGCCAGAGCGCGAGCCGGAACCCGGAGCCACCGCTGTCCTTCCGGCTGGAGGTCCTTCCGGAGAGCCGGAGCCGCCCGCCTGCGCGCCAGAAGAAGGGGAGGGCGAGGGAGGGCGCAGCGGCATGCAACCACACGCGGTCGCCAGCAGCAAGGGAACGAGCGTCACAACGGTGCGGTTCCATCTCGGCAGCCAGGCGCGGGCCGCCTTCTGGACATGCTGCTTCGTCGCCGAGCCGATCTTCTCGAGGTAGTTTTCGTAACGACGCCATCCTCCGAACAGCGTCTCCATCTCGCCCAGGACCTCCCCTTTGCCGTTGCTGGTTTTCAGCCTGCGGAGGAAGCCTGCACGAAGCTGGTTCTTCGCTTTGGCCAGCTCATTCTCGGTGATTCCGTCGTTGCGAACCCGCTCGACCTCCTCGTCGAAGATCCCGAGGGCGGCCTCGGTCTGCTTGCCCGGGCGCATGTCGATGCTGAAGGTCAACAGTCCAGGATGCCGGCGCCACTCGTTCGAGCCGGACACCGAGATCGCGGTTTCGGCCCCCCGCACGAGACGTCTGTAGAGGCGGGAGGACCGTCCGTCGGAGAGGACCGCCTGCAACAGCTCCATCGCGTAGAAGTCCTCCTCCCCGGCCGCCGGGACGTGGTAGGCGACCCGGAGGGCCGGCACCTGGGCCTCCTTGTAATAGGTGATCCGCTTCTCCCCCTTCTGCCGCGGCTCGTCGTTGACGACCGCGCGAGGGGGAGCCTGCGCCGGGATGGACGCGAAGGAGCGGCGGATCAGCCCCAGAGCGGGGGCTTCCTGGAAATTCCCCACCAGAACGATGACGGCGTTGTTGGGAGCGTAGTACGTCCGGAAGTACTGCCGGCAGTCCTCGACCGTGATGTTGTCGAGATCGGCCATCCATCCCACCACCGGCCACTGGTAGGGATGCGCGTCGTAGGCCGCGGCCGCCAGCACTTCCTCGAGCTGCCCGTCCACGTCGTTCTCGGTCCTGAAGCGCCGCTCCTCCTTCACGACCTCGCGCTCCGGATCGAGGGTTTGCTGGACGATGTTCAGTGAGGACATCCGATCCGATTCGAGCTCGCAGACCAGAGCGAGCCCCTCGGCCGGCATCTCGTCGTAGTAGGCGGTGATGTCCTTGTCGGTGAAGGCATTGTTGCGGCCGCCCGAGGATTCCATGGTCCGGTCGAACGCTCCTGGGCCGTACTTCCTGGCGCCGCGGAACATCATGTGCTCGAAGAGATGGGAAACC
>QHYA01000188.1 GCA_003223995.1 Acidobacteriota bacterium
GCCGCCGTGCTCCAGCAGCAGGGTCAGACCGTACCCTGACAGCCACCCTGCGAAGGCGACCTTTCCGTCGAAGATCGCCCGGATGTCCTCTCCGTAAGGCGCGTCGATGTCGATTCCGTCGTGAGGCACCACTGTCCGGAAGCGAGGGTTGAGAGTCGGACCGAAGCCGGCGGACACCCGTCCCGCGCAGGGCCATGATAGGAGCCCCTGGAAGCGCGCGAAATCCATCAGCGGCAGACCGGAGGCGTCCGGACGCTGCGCCCGGGGGTCGATCCCTCCCGGGCCGGGCAGCCCCCCCCTCGCCCCGCCGGAGAGCCCCTCGGCGAGCCGGGAGAGCGCGACGCTGGCCCGCCTGAGTTCCTCGAGCGCCCCCGAGCGCACCTGCCGGTCCTTCCGGATGGACGCGAGAAGCCGGTGCTTCTCCGCACGCGCGGTCTCGATCTCCGCGCCCGCTCTCTCGGAAGCCCGCCGGGCGGCAAGAAGACTCTTCTGGCGCGCGAGCAGCTCCTCCCTGCCGCGTTCCAGCTCCCGCTGGCTCTCCCGCACCTCGAAGACCAGCGCGGCGTCCGATGAAGCGACGGCGGCGGCGAGGCGGAAGGCCCGCAGCATCGAAGCTGGTTCGCGGGCCGAGAGCATCAGCTGGTAAGGGTGGAGCGCCCCCTGCCGGTACAGCTCCCGGAGGCGCGAGCGCAGCCGCGCGCTGGCCCAGGAGCGGCGCGCCGTCAGCTCGTCGAGCCGCCGTTGCGCGGCGGCGAGCCTCTCCTCGAGACCGAGCGCCTGCCGGTCGATGGCCGCCCGTTCAAGCTGCCGTAAGCGGGAGAGCGCGTCGAGGCGGTTCAGCTCGCCAAGAACGCCCCGTTCGGAGGCGGAAAGGCTCTCCACCTCCGATCCGAGCTTCCCGATCTCTCTCTCGATCTGCTGCTGCCGGGGCTCGTCCTGCGCTTGCTCCTGATGGATCTCGTCCCGCGACCGATCCGCCGAAGGGTGCTGGAGGAGCGGTGACTGTTCCGTCTTGCCGGCCACCCGATCCGTCAGCGCGAGCACCAGAAAGACCGCGAGCACACCGGGGAGGACGGCAAAGCGCTCCGAGACGATGCTCACCGGAGAAGCTTAGCGGGCGGCGCCCCGCGTCTCCGCCAAGCGCGCAGGGATCAGGTCCCGGCCGTCCATCCCGGCGTCAGGAGGCATCCCGAGCAGGCCGAGGACCGTCGGTGCGATGTCGACGATCGCGGGCTCCCGGACCGGGATGCGGCGGTTGCAGAAGAAGATGCCGCGGACGAGGGAAGGATCGTTCGAGCAATGATCGCCGGACCAGGGCTTCGTATTGTCATCGAAGACCTCCGGAGGAACGCCGCCCAGCGTGGTCTGCCAGGAGACACGGTAGTTGAGGTTGTTCGCGACGCGCAGGTCGGGCACCAGCGCGGGGTCGAAGCCGGTGTAGATCTCCTCCCGGCGGAAGACTCTGGTGACAGGATGCTCCCCCGTCGCCGGATCGACGAGCTGCTCGAGGCCGGCCTTGATCCCCGCCATGACCTTCTCGTATTCCTCGCCAGGCAGGACCGAGCCTTGCGGCTCCCGCCCGGCGAGGTTGATGTAGATGTTCCCCAGCCCCATGGCGTAGGCCTTGGTTCGGGGCCAGTCCACGTTCTGGAACAGCGATTCCCCCTTCCGGTCGAAGAGGTCTTCCAGCGTGCGCGCGCCTGATTCGGGCGCCCGGAGGGTCATGTAGCCGTTCTTCACGAGCCACGTGTTGTAGCTCACTCCTCGCCGGAAGGACGAGAAGCCGTGGTCGGAACAGACGATCAGGACGGCGTCCGGACCGGCTAGCTCGGCCGCTCGCCCTGCGATCCGGTCCATGCGCTGGTACGCCTTCAGCATCTCACCGGCGTAACGGGCCGCCTTCCCCGCGTCGTAGAGAGGGTGGCCCGGATCCATGAAGCGCCAGAACAGATGGCCGATCCTGTCGGTGAACGAATAGATCTGGACATAGAGGTCGATCGACCGGTCGGCGAGCAAACCTTCCATCATCTGCTCGTCCTTGTCCACAGAGGAGTTCAGGTCGTCCAGGAAGTGCTGCTCGTCCCCCACGCCGGAAGGAAGCGACCAGGTGTCCTCCGTCCATCCGATCGTCCGGTAGAGGCCGAATTGCCGCAGGAGCTCGGAGGAGAAACTCGCCGGATAGGAGAAGGGAACCGGGTGGCAGTCCGGATGAAAGTTGAGCGGCGAGAACCATAGCTTCAGCTCGGGCTCCACGGAGAAGAGCTGGAAGCGGCCGATGCCGATCAGAGGCGCGACCCGGTCCACCAGCCAGTTCACAGGGAAATGGATGACGAACCAGTCGGACCATTCGCCCGGCCGCAGCGTCGCCCGGTTCTCCTGGCACTGGATCGTCACCGCCTCTCCGGCGATCTCCAGACGCACGGGGGCCTCGAGAATTTTCGGGATGCCGCGATGCTGCAGGTCTTCCTCGACCTGCCTCCGGATCTGCGCCCGCTCGCCGGCGTCGCGGGCTTTCTCGGTCGCGCGCTTGATGGTGTAGTCGTAGAAGGGCTTGTTGTAGGGGCCGACGATCTTCGTCTCGATCACGCCGCTGCGGGCCGGAAGCGTGACCAGCTCCAGGGAGAACTCGTTGCTTCCCAGTGAGAAGCTCCTGTCGGAGGTGTAGTAGGTGGGACGGCCGACCGTGCCCCTCATGTCGGGCACGCCCAGGCCCGACAGCATCCTTCCCCCTCCGACCGGTTCAGCGGGGAAGGTGTTCGGCACACGGAACACCTCCACCTTGCGCCCCGCCTCGGAGGCAATGGCCCACATCGTCTTCCCTTTCCGGTTGTTGATGGCGTCCGGGACATCCTGAGGCAGGCAGCGGCGGGCGATCTCGTGGCCTGCGACGGCACCCGCGGCCCCCAGCACGAGCGCGGCGATCAATGCTCCGGCAAGCGACCGGCGCAGAAGAAAGATCGCGCCGAGCGACAGCAGTGCCATCAGTCCTCCCAGCGCTCCCGCTGCCGCAAGGGGGTTCCCGGCCCCGAACAGGAAAGGCTTGCGGGACTCGTCCACCATCGCGAAGGTCGGGATGTAGGAGTTGGGCTGCCTCTTGAGAAAATCGAAGATCTCGGTCTTGCCGGGATTGCATCCCGTCGCGAAGGTCGACCAGGAGACCGGGGTCTGCGGGGGGTTCGTTGGCAGCAGCGGGGAGTAGACGCCCTCGGCCCTGAGCCGCTGGAGGTTCGGCAGCTTCCCCTGGTCCATCCACTTCTCGACGAGCCCGGCATCCGCGCCGTCGAAGCCGATGATGACCACCCGCTGCTTCGTCGCGGCCAGACTCACGCCGGTGGCCAGTGTCGCTGCACAGAGAGCGATGAGGAGGGGACGAGACGGGTGGTGCATTGCGGGGCCGCAATATAGCACGAAGGCCGCGCGTCCGCAGCCCGCGTGGTATCTTGGCCGTCAGTGATCCCGAGACGATGGTTGCCGGCGCCGCTCCTCGCAGCCGCCCTGACCCTTGTGGTCTTTCCGGCCACATCGGAGGGGCAACAGGGCCGGCCACGGCTCGCCGGGGAGGCTGCCGACGCCTCCTCGCGCAGCGCGAAAAAGGAGCGTGTTCCCCTCGCGGATTGGTATCGCGGTCCGGTCCGCTACCTTCTCCGCCGCAGCGAGGAAAAGGAGTTCCGGTCTCTGCGGAACGACGCCGCTCGCGCTCTCTTCATCAGGGACTTCTGGCGCTCGCGCGACCCGGATCCTCGCACTCCGGAGAACGAAGCGCGCCTCGCATTCTGGCAGAGGGTGGCAGACGCGAACCACCTCTTCAACGAGTCGGCCAGGCCTGGGTGGATGACGGACCGAGGCCGCATCCACATTCTGCTCGGCGCGCCGAACGACACGCAGGAGGATCTCAATTTCCAGGTTCCCGGCCGACGGCTGGGGGGCCGCGGCCTGCTCCGGTGGATCTACCACGGCAAGGTGCTCACCGGACGGCACGAACCGACCTTCGTGGTGGCCTTCGTCGTGGACGAGTCGGGCGAATGGCGGTTGACGGACGACGCGATCCTCTCATCGGTCTACTTCGACCCGCTCTCGGTGAAGGCCCTGCAGGAGACCAGCCCCTTGCTGGCGAGGCTCGAGTCTGCCCTCGCCGACTCCGTGACCGACCTCGGCGCAGCGCTCGACCTGGGACGGATGACGACCCCGGCGGACGAAACCCCTCTCATCGATACGGTTTCCACCGAGACGTTCTATGGCGCCATTCCGCTGAGCGCGCGCTGGGACTTCTACCCCGGTGCCGGGGACGGGCGCACCCTCGCCGTCGTGACCGTCTTCGTGAAGCGCGCCGAGCTGGCTTCCCCTGCAAGCGGAGCCGATCCCAGGCCTCTGATCCTCGGAAAGCTGGAGGGCGCGACGGGGGAGCGGGTGGACCTCGGCGAAGGCTCCTTCAGCCCCGCGGAGGAGAACGCCGGCCTCTCGCCGGAAAGGATCCTGCTGTTCCAGGCGAGGACGCTGGCCCGGCCGGGAACCTACCGCGCCTACGTCGGCCTGTTCGATACCATCAGTTACCACGCCGGAAGCCACAAGGCGACTCTGGAAGTTCCTGATCTCTCGACCGGCCGGCTGGCCATCAGCCCCATCACTCCTCTGAGCGCCCTGAGGCCCGTGACCCGCCGCGCGGATGTCGGCTACACCCTCCCCTTCATCCTGGGGGACCTGAGGGTCCTGCCGCGCGACCGTGCCGCGTTCCCCCGCTCCGAGGGGCTGATGCTCTATTTCCAGTTCACCGTTCCTCCCGCTCAGAAGGCAAGCCGTCTGGAGATGAGGTTCTTTCGGCGCGAGGGGGAATCCCTCGTGCCGGCCGGATCGCCCCAGATCACCGATGACCCTTCTCCCGTCCAGGGGTGGTCCTTCCCTCTGGCCGGCTGGCCTGCCGGGAACTACCGCCTGGTCGTCACCCTCACGGGACAAGAAGATTCCCAGACGGCGACCCAGCACCTGGACTTCGAGGTCACTGCTGAGTAGCGTCGCGGCGCCGCAAGAAAACCGCCGTTCAGGCGGGACGCGGCCCCAAAGACGATCCGGCGCGCTCCGCGCGCCGCCGCCCAACGGGGCAGATCGCCTGGTAGTCGCACCAGTCGCAGAGAGCGCTTTCCCGCGGCGGGAACTCCTTCTCCGAGAGGATCCGCTCGATCAATCCCAATGCGCCGGCGCGCACGGATTCGAGCTCCTCCGGAGCGAGGCTCAGCTCGATCCGGCGGGCGTAAGCGACAAAATGCCACACGAGGCGTACACGCTTCTCCTCGGGCCGCTGCTGCTGGATCGCGATCTGGTAGAGGGGTAACTGCCGGTCCCCTCGCAGCTTCTCGACACCCGGGAGGAAGCTCGAAGTCTTGTAGTCGTGAATGACGAGCGTCCCGTCCTGGACCCGCGCCAGCCGGTCGATGACCCCCGCGAAGCGGTACTCGCCGCCAGGGGCGAGATCCGCCTCGATCCTCTCCTCCAATCCTAGAGTCACGTCCTCATCGAAGGGATGGTGGTCGCGGAAGTACCGCGCAAGGATGGCTTCGCCTTGCAGCCGGTAGTCCTCGCCCGTGTAGCGGGTACGGCGGATTCTGACATGCGGGAGGTAAGCCTGCCTCCAGCCGGCGGTGAACTCCGCCAGAACCTCTTCCAGCGGCGGCACGCGCCCTTCTCTGGCGCATCCATACAGCCGTTCCAGAGCTGCGTGAATGGATGTTCCCAGGAAGGACTCGACGCTGACCTCTTCGCGGGGGATCCGATCGACGTACCGGAACCGATACTGGAGCGGGCAGGTCTCGAAGGTGGAAAGACGCGAATGGGACGCCGGCTCGGCGTTCCGCCCTGGCTCCATTGCGGCGAGATCCTACCATGGTCGGTTGTCCACCGAAGAGCGATGTGTTAAGTACCAGCGCCGTGCATGCCCACCGGCGCTCCCGCACGGCGATCGCCCTCGCGGCTGCGTTGATGGGCTTGCCCGCCAGCGCGTCATGGGCGCAGGCGACCTCGGGAGCGCAGCAGACCGAGACTCCCCAAGGGTCCGAAGCGACCCTTCCTCCCCAGCCGCCCGTCGCTTCGCCGCGGTTTCTCATCGATCGTCTGGCGGCAGGGATCTCCTTCGGCTGGCTCTCGTCCGAATCCCTCCGCTATCTCGCCCGGATCCATTTCGACTTCCCCTTCTTCGTGGCGCAGCAGAAGGGGATCTACGTCCGTGGCTCTCTCTCCTCCTCGATCTCGCGCATCGAGAGCGCGAAGATCTTCCGCTTCCAGGTGGAGGACGTGGACTACCTCTTCGAGGCCGGCACGCGAGATTATCTCTCATCGCGGGTCGCCGTCGCCGCCTTCGTCGGGCAGCAGGGGAGCGAGAACCTCGACCGCCCCGGCTCGGCCTGGGTCCGCTACGTGGGGCTGGGCGCTCAGAGCGCGACGTTCCCGCGCCCCGGGGGGGGAAGCCGCCTGGACTGGAACCTCAACATCGGAGGCGTCTTTCAGCGGCAGGGGATCGGCGGCGACTGGGTGGCGCGTGGCGATGTCCTCTGGGACGCGCTGAGGCTGCGCCGTTCGGCCGTCGGTGCCGACATGTCATTCGATTCCCTCATCTTCTCGCGCGCCTGGCACAGCGATTGGTGGCTGGGGCCGCGGTGGAGCTTCGATCTCGCGAACGGGATCCGGGCTTCCCTGTTCGCGCACTACCTGCATTCGGGCAACCCGCTCGGCGTGGGAGCCTCCGGCGTCCAGATCGGCCTGAACTACGCGGAAGGGGCTTACAGCGGACCGCGGGAAGGAACTTTCCCCGATGTCCGAGGCGTCCTCGCCGCCGGTTTCGGGAAGCACCGATCCCCGGGCACCTTCGATCTGCAGGCGGATTTTCCCCCGTTCCTCATCAAGAGCCGGAATGCGCTGTCGTTCGTCGACGTCGATGCCGAGACATACGTTGGAAGCGGCCCGGACAACGTCCTCTACAAGCTCACCGGCGGGCTGGAGGTCGAGCTGACTCCCGCGATCGTGGCCGGCGGATACCTCCGCCACCGCTCGTACCACCTGCTCGCCCAGAACGGCAGCAGCCGCGACATCAACCTCCTGCAGACGGGCCTCCGCAGCCGCGGTTGGGACTTCTCCGACCGGGCGCCTGGGCACCTTCTCGCCTCTCCCCCCGCTCGATGGCCAGGAGCAATCGCCTGGAGCCTGGGAGCCGCCTACGTGCTCAGCTCCTCGCTCGTCGAGGAGCCCAGGTGGATCGGCGACGCCGGATTTCGATGGGATGGACCAGCAGCTCGCGGCTGCCATCCGTACCTGCTCGCCTCCACCGACGCGGGCGAGGTCAGCCAGGCGCGCGCCGCCGTCGGTCTCATCCTTCCAACCGACATGACGCTGAGCGCGGAGTACCGGAGGGACACGCTGCTGCGCGGACAGAAGGACCAGCTCGTGCTGGTGCTGTCGCTCTATTACTGAGGTTGGGCTGGGTTAGTGCTCCTTCCCGTAAATACGGTGTCGCACCGAGGGCGCCGAGACGCGCCGCCGGCAAGGCGTGCGACTGAGGCATACTCGCAGCGGTATGCCGCAAGGAGCAGAACGCAGCCGGTGACGATGGATCGGCGCCCGAATGCAACCGTATTTGCGGGACGGAGCACTTAGGGCTAGGTCTCGCGTGAGACGACACGCCGGGCGCGTTGCAAGACCTCGTCAAAGAGCCGTTCGAGCGGCTCGTTCGTTCCACGGCAGCGGGCTATCACCCGCTCGGCCCACTCCAGGTATTCCCGTCGGCTTTCCACCGACCAGCCGGACGGTGGACTGTCTGTCACGTCCCGGACGTTGGAAATCTTGTTCGCAAGCTTGATCAACTTCGCCGCAGGAGACAGGTGTGGAGCATGCTCGACTTGCAGGCGCCTGCGTTCTTCCTTCGGAAGGCTCTTGTCGTCGGTGACTTCCTGCACCAAGAGACGAACCTTCCGTCCAAAGGCCGCCTCCAGCTCATTCGGGCTCGTCGGCGTATCCTCCATCGTGTCGTGCAGCACGGCAGCTACCAGGACGGCTGGGTCGCGGACGCCACCCACGTTCGCCAGCAGGTCGGCGACCTCTATCGGGTGGTTGATGTAGGGCGAGTTGTCGGCTCCTTTGCGCCGCTGGTGTCGATGCTTCTCGGAGGAGAACGCAACCGCGCGGATCAAGATTGCCGCACCATCCGAGTCACGCTGGCCAGAATCAACCGGCATCTCACTTCCTTTCACTTCTTTGGACTCATTGAGCCGTGAGAGCCTGGCACCGTTCCTTGAGAACCCTCACGTAGGCTTCGCTCATCACCAGCGCGGGGCGGTACCCCCGGAGTCTCACCCGCCAGTTCCCCGCCGGATCGGGGCCCCAACCCTCGATGGTCTGGCTCCGCCCGCTCTCCTCGCCGATTTCGGCAAAGAACGGGAGCGATGCCCGGCCCTGCACGGAGGGGGCGGCTTCGATCCTGCTACTGCGGGTATCGCAGAGCGCGGCAATCAGACCGAGGACGAGCGGCTCCTGCACGGCTCGCCCCTTCTCATCATGCCAGCCTTGAGCATCGCGCGCCAGGGAGACCGCCTGCGATTCCCAGCGCATCTTCAGGCGCGTCGCCCTGTAGCGGTCGATGCTGGCAGGGCGCCTCTGGCACCACTCCTCCGGATCCTGCTTGAGAAGCTCCTCGACCTTCCTGTCCACCAGGAAAGCCCCCCCCTCCTCACCCCGCCGCGCCCACAGCCGATCCTTGGAAGCTGGCTCGCCGATGGTGAAGCTGCTCTCCTTCCCGGAAGGCCCCGCGAAGATCGCTCGCAGCCGTGCGGGCGAGAGCCCGGCATTCGCCGCGGAGGGGGGTGGCTCGGCTGCGGGTTCGCTCCTGAATCCGGCGAAGGCCGAGAGCAGTTCGCCCACGCGGGTCGCGTCGGCAGGAAACACAAAGGGTTCGCGCAGGTCCCAGCCCGCCGCGCTCTTGACGAGTCGGACAGACCCGCTGCGGCCGCGGATCTCCACGCGGATCGTCTGCAGGGCCTGGGGAAGCAGCGTTCGCTCGACCAGAAGCTGGGAGTCGATCAGGCTGAGATCTCGCACCTCGGTCCCCGCGACAAGCACCGCGCCGGAGCCCGCACGCCGGATGTAAACCCCTTCTTCAGTCGGGGCCTCTATGCCGACCTCGACACTCTTCTCGGCCCCGGTTGCGGAAAGGAGCGTGACCCTGCTCGCGAGCGGTCCGAGCCCGTAGCGGTCCAGCGAGCCGGCCGACTCCTCGACCGTCCGCTTGACGAAGGAGGCCACGATGAGCCGCAGCATTTCGCTCGTCGTCTCCCTGTCCGTCGCCGACTCCATGGGATGCACCAACCGCCAACCTTGCGCGCTCTTCTCCAGCTTCACGGTCTCCCCGCGGCGTTCGACCGTCACGGCGGCGATCTGCTCGGGGATGATGTCGAAAACGCGGCTGGCGACCTGCTTCTGCCGAGCGCTCTGCTTGTTGGAGCTCACCTCTCGCAGCGTGTAGCCGCCTGCCAGGGCGAGCGCGACCGTTCCCGCCAGAAAACCCACCCTGATCTTCACAGCTTCCGCCTCCGCAGCCACACCATCAGGCCGAAGAGGCCGACCAGAATCATGGGCGCGGCCAGCACGGTCTGCAGCTTCCGGTAGCGACGGCCCGAGAGGATCAGACGGCGCTCCTGGCCTGCGGACTGGCGGCTGCCGATCAGCATCTCCTCCTGCGCGAGCCAGCTGACGGCGTTGAGGAAGAGGTTCCCGTTCCACTGGTTGCCGTAGTACTGGTCGGATGCGAACTCGCCGTCGCCGAACAGCACGATCCGCGTCTCCTGCTTGGACTGGCCGCTCTTCTTTGCCAGGGCCGCGTCCTGCCAGGTTCGCCGGAAGGCCACGGCGGCCACCGGTAGTCCCTTTGGATCCATCGTGTCCGAGGAGGACTGATAGGCCGGGGGCGCACCGCGCCTCACCCCCTCGAGGTCGGACTCCCCCCAGGCGTCCGGCCCGGTGCGCGCAAGATACGAATGGAAGACCAGCGGGTCCTTGGTCTCGAACCATTCCACAGGACCTACCGTCGGGAACAAGGTCTGATTCGATCCGAACGACCGCACGATGGCGTGGTCCTCGTAGCTGTTGATGACGGGTGTGTAAGCCGAACCGCGCAGCCCGGCGCGCTGGTCAGCGATCACCTGCGGCAGCGCCCGCAATCCCCAGGGCTTCAGAACGGCATCGAGCTGGCTGCCGGACAGCGGCTCGGTCATCGCCAGCATCCGACCGCCCCGATCGAGGAAGCGCAGGATCGCCGCTTCCTCTTCCGGAAGCAGCGCAAGCCGCTCGCCGTGGCCGCTGAGGAACAGCACCTTCTTTCGCCTCTGGCTGCTGATCGTGATGATGGCGCTGGTGAGAGACTCCTCGTCCGGGGCTGCGGCCTGGGTGAACCGCTCTCCTCTCTCGACGATGATCGTCGGATCCTGGCGGACGGAGTACCGAAGCGCGACCCCAGGCTCGCGCAGAGGGTCGACGACATCGACCTTGATCTTCGAGGAGGAGAGGAACCCGAATTCCCGGATCAGCTCCTTGGCTCCCTGGGTCTGAGGCGTCCTTGTCTCCTCGTCGCCTTCCTTGAAAAAACCGATGATTCGAACGGGCGAGTCCAGGTTGTCCACGACCCCTCGAGTGAATTCCGACAGCGAGAACTTTCGCCCCATCGTCAGGTCTCGACGCCAGTGATGCTGGTCGGCGAGAAAGTTCGACAGCACCACGACGCCGAGCACAACGGCGGCGTAGAAAGCCGTGCCTGTCCCTGCCCGCACGCTGCCGCCGAGCAGGGTCTTGACTATCTCTCGCCGGTTGGCAACGACTCCGGCCGCGCAGAGGAGAGCGCCGGAGAGCAGCAGGATCCTTGACAGGAGGGCCGATCCCACCTGGGCCGTGCCGGCCGCGCAGCCGAGGATCGCCAGCAGCAGGCCCGCGCTCCCGACGAACCGCCGAGCGAGCGCGACGGCGTCCTTCATCGCCAGCGCTGCGAATCGATGGTGCGCTGCGTGAGGAAGACGAAGAACGCCGACATCGACAGGAAGTAGACGAACCCGCTCGAGTCGAGAATGCCCCGGATGAAATCCTCCAGGTGCGACCCGAGCGAGAACGGTGTGAAGACGCCACCGAGGAATCGCTGCGAGGCCTCCGCCAGCTTGCCGAACAGGAAGATGCCCAGCATGGTCGCCATCGTCAGGAGCGCTGCCACGATCTGGTTTTCGGTCAAGGACGAAGCGAAGACGCCCGCCGCGAGGAACATCGCCGCCGTGAGGAAGACCCCCAGATAACCTGCGAACACGACCCCCCGATCGACGTTGCCCCCCAAGACGAGAAACAGCGGGATGTGCATTGTCGCGACGAAGAGGATCGCCATGATCGCCAGAGCGCCAAGGTACTTTCCGAGCACGAGCTGGAGTGTCGTGATCGGGGAGGAAAGCAGCAGATCCGCCGTCCCCTGCTTCCGGTCCTCCGACAGCAGCCGCATCGAGATCAGCGGAGCGACCAGCCACAGCACGCGGAACAGACCGTTCATGAGAAAAGGACGGAGCACCTTGTCTGTCAGCGTGGGCTGGCGGGCCCCTGGAGTCAACTGGACCGTCAACTGCGCCGAGATGTTCTGGAAGATCAGGACGAGGAACCAGACGCTGACGGTGACGATGAAAATCGTCGCGACCACGTACGCCGCGGGCGAGACGAAGAAGGAGTAGATCTCGCGGCGCGCCACGGCGAGGATCGCCCTCAAGCCGCCACCCCATGCTCCTCGGTGATCAGATCCAGGAAGACGTCTTCGAGTGTCTCCGGAACCGTCTTCATCTCCAGCAAGCCGCAGCCCGACTGAACGACGGCCGCCGACAGGAGCTCCTTCCCGCTGAACCCTCTCTCGACGCTGACATGATAGGTGGGGGGCTCGCCGGGGGCGCGGTCCACCCCGATGACGCCGGGAATGCCCGCGAGCGTGCTCGCGACTCCGTCCAGATCTCGCGCAACGGTGATCGCCATCCTCTCCCCCATCTCCCCGCGTCCAGTGAGGTTGGCGATGGAGTCTTCGGCGACGATTGAGCCCCGGGTGATGATCACGACGCGCTGGCACGTCATGGTCACCTCCGGGAGGATGTGCGTCGAAAGGATCACGGTCCGCTCGCCGCCGAACCCCTTCACGAGGGAGCGGATATCGACGATCTGCTTGGGATCAAGACCCACCGTTGGCTCGTCGAGAATCAGGACCTCGGGATCGTGGACGATCGCCTGGGCCAGACCCACCCGCTGGCGATACCCCTTGGAGAGCCGCCCGACAATGCGCCCGGCGACTTCCGCCAGACCGCACTGTTCAATGGCCCGATCGACTTTCGCGGACCTCTTGCTTCTGGGCACTCCCCTCAGCTCGGCGACGAAGCGCAGGAAACCCCGCACCGTCATTTCCCGGTAGAGCGGGGGATGCTCGGGGAGGTATCCGATCCGTCGCCTGACCTCGAGCGACTGCTCGTGGACGTCGAACCCGGCGACCGAAGCCCGCCCTCCCGTGGCGGGGATCAGTCCCGTCAGGATCTTCATCGTGGTCGTCTTGCCGGCGCCGTTCGGGCCGAGCAAGCCGAGCACTTCGCCGCGATGTACACGGAAGGAGATCCCCTTCAGCGCCGTACGGCCGCCGTAGGATTTCTCGAGCCGGTCCACGATGATCATCCGAAGGTCGAACTCCAGGAAAGGGGTCACTATACGAACGAACCGTGGAAGCGTCAACCAAACGGGGCGAGGCTGGCGAGGCTAAATGGGGGCGAGGATGGGTCAGTGCTGGATCTTCGCCCAGTAGTTCGTGAACTCGAAGGTGGGGCTGTTCTCCAGCTTGTGGCAGGGTGCGCAAGCCGCCGCTCCGCCCGCCTTGCCGTAGGGCGCAGTGGGGTTTTGCGGGTGGTCGGCGGCGGGGCCGTGACAGCTCTCGCACTGAACATGGATCAGGTCGGGGGTGTTCTCGGCATCCTCGAACCCGCCCCGCGCGTGGTACCCCACGACGTGGCAGCCGACGCACTCGGGGTTGAAGTCGGCCTTCTTCTGCACCAGGATGTCGAAGGCATGAGCGTGCTTGCTCATCTTCCAGATCTCGTACTCCTTGGAATGGCAATCCTTGCACGCCTCGGACCCGAGGTATGTCCGCGCCCCTCCCGCGGCCGCCGCCGCCGGGGCCGCAAGGGTGCCTCCCTTGCTCTGGGACTTGCTCGCACGCTCGAGAGCGATTTTCTTGTTGGTCTCGTTGATCTGGTTCAGGACGGAGGAGACCGCATCTTTCGCCTTCGCCTCCTCCGGATAGGTGGCGCCGAGATAATGCATGGTCTGGCTCAGCTCCCACGACTGCGATCCACGCATGGCGCGGATCTCGGCGAGATACTTCCCCTGGTTTCCGATATAGACGATCCGGGTCGTGCCTTCCTTCTCCTCGGCCCCGGAGATCATCCCGGCGTAGCCCGCTATGATCAGATCGATCCCCTTGACGGTGCGTGCGATCAGATGAGCGTCGTCCTTGGGCATCTCCGCGAGGACAACGAGAAGGTCGCACTTTGCCCGCAGCTCGGGGATCAGGTGCTTGGCCTCATCGAGCGCATTCGAGAGGATCATGTTGTCCCCGCTGGGGGACGGCTTGAGAAAAGTCGGATTGAAGCGGATGAAGGAAGTGATCCCGACCTTCACAGGCTTGCCCTTCAGCGCCCCGAATTCCTTCGGCGAGAGAGTGACGACCGTATAGGGGTCGAAAACCGGTTTGCCGGTCCTCTGGTAAACGGTGTTCGCCGAGACGAAGGAGAAGCCGCCGAGCTTTCGCAGCGAATCCAGATACTCGTATCCCCTGTCCAGATCGCGCTCTCCCAGGCCGGCCGCGCGGTAGCCGATCCGACCCATGAACCCGACGAGGGCGCGGGTCTTCACGTCCCCTTCCGGGGTCGGGTTATCGGTGAAGTTGCCCGTGTCCACGAAGAGCAACGGGCTGTCGGGGTATGCCCTCTTCCAGATGACCGCGTAGCCGGCCCGCCGGGCCAGTCCCCCTGCGGGGTTATGCGCTCAGCCGCACGGCTCGATATAGCCGATCACGTCTCCGGTGCCCATGACTGTGATCGTCGGCGGCGGGCCGGCGGGCACGAGGGCGCCGCGCGGGATCTGATCCGGCGTGAAGTTCTTCGGGGCTTCCTCGGCTCCGGGCTTGGCGACGGGAACCGGCGTGAGCTTCTGCTCGGGGCGCGTGAATGACGGGGCGGCCGCGAAAAGGACGATCGCCGAGGCCATCGCCACGGTCAGCGCCCGGCGAACAGAGCTTTCCGCTTTCTTCACTCTCGCTCTTTCAGAAGGTCGCACTCCCGTCTCATCCCGCAGGAGAACAACCCGATCCGATCACGAACCATCCCGGCAAACCGCGACATTATACGGTTAGCCCGGAGGCTCGACAAACCGCGAACGCCGTGGGGCTGGTGCTCGCCTCCGCCTCTCCTCGCCGCAGGGAACTGCTTGCGGGCGCGGGCATCCGCTTCGACGCCATCCCAGCACGCCTCCACGAGCACCGGCGAGCCGGCGAGACACCTGAACAGCAAGCTCTGCGTCTCGCCCGGGAGAAAGCGCGCAGAGTCGCTCGACTGCTGCGGCGCGGTCTGGTGCTCGGGGCAGACACGCTCGTGGTGCTCGACGGCCGCCCTCTCGGCAAGCCCTCCTCGCCGGCACGGGCACGGCGCGTACTGCGGTCCCTGTCCGGCCGCAAGCACGCCGTCCTGACCGCCCTCGCCCTCATCGACACCTCGGACGGCGCCGAGTTCTCCGGGATTGCGCGAAGCTCTGTCAGTTTCGCCGAGATCGACGACCGGTCCATCCGCGGGTACGTCGCCACCGGAGAACCGCTCGACAAGGCCGGCGCTTACGCGATCCAGGGCGGGGGAGGCCGCTTCGTGAAGAGGTTCTGGGGGTCACCCAGCAACGTCATCGGCCTGCCGCTCGAGCTGCTCTCGCGACTCCTCCTTCGCTCCAGCGCACGCCGCGACCGCCGGCGATCGCGCCCCAGGCGATGTCCGCTTTGATACGGAACCTGCCGCGTCGACCGCCTCGCTCCCCTGGCCGAGGGTCGGCTGGAATGCTACGCTTCCTCGCCGCGCAGGCGGCGTTTTGTCCATCGAGGTGAGGGCTGATGCCGAACCCGCCCAGGAAACCGTCCATACCGAGACATCCCGACACCTTTGCGCAGCGGCACATCGGCCCCGGCGAGCAGGAGATCCGGAGAATGCTCTCGGAGCTCGGGCTATCCTCGCTCGATCAGCTCGTCGATAGCACCGTTCCCCAGCCGATTCGCCTGAAAAAAGAGCTGGCGCTCGATGCTCCTCTCACCGAGCAGGAGATCCTCGCCGACCTTTCCGATCTCGCCGCAAGAAACCGGATCTTTCGTTCCTATCTCGGGATGGGCTACCACGACTGCATCACCCCCGCAGTCATCCGGAGGACCATCCTCGAAAACCCCGGCTGGTACACTCAGTACACGCCCTACCAGGCCGAGATCGCCCAGGGCCGTCTCGAAGCCCTGCTGAATTTTCAGACCATGGTCATCGACCTGACGGGGCTGGAGATCGCGAACGCCTCCGTGCTCGACGAGGCCACGGCGGCGGCCGAGGCCATGGCTCTCTGCCGCCGGGTGCTGGAACCCAAGGCGAGGGGAAATGTCTTCTTCGTCTCGAATCGCTGCCATCCCCAGACCATCGAGGTAGTCCGCGGGCGGGCCGGGCCCCTGGAGATCGAAGTCGTGGTCGGCGACCATGAAAGCTACGATTTCTCTCCGCCCGCCTTTGGCGTGCTGCTTCAGTACCCCACTACCGATGGCGAAGTGCTCGACTACGCTCCGTTCTGCCGGAAAGCGCACGAGGAAGGGACCCTTGTTGCGGTCGCGGCCGACCTGCTGTCGCTGACGCTGCTGCGGCCGCCGGGCGAGTTCGGGGCGGACGTGGCTGTCGGCAACTCGCAGCGGTTCGGGGTGCCTCTGGGATACGGCGGGCCTCACGCGGCCTTCATGGCCACCCGTGATGCCTACAAGCGACAGCTTCCCGGCCGGCTCGCGGGTGTTTCGAAGGACTCTTCCGGCAGGTCCGCCATCCGCCTCGCGCTCCAGACCCGCGAGCAGCACATCCGCCGGGACAAGGCCACGAGCAACCTGTGCACCTCGCAGGTGCTGCTTGCCGTCATCGCCTCGATGTACGCCATCTATCATGGCCCGGAAGGGCTGAGAAGGATCGCCAGACGGCTGCACCAGCAAGCCTCCGCCTTCGCCGGCGCCCTGGAGGAACTGGGGTTCGAGCGGCGCGTGGGACTCTTCTTCGATACCCTGAGGGTCTCTTCCGGGCCCCTGTCGCAAGTGGAGGTGCTGGAGAGGGCGCGCCAGCGCCGGATCAACCTGAGGACCTTCGACAACGGCGATGTCGGCATCGCCCTCGACGAAACCGTGTCGGTCCGCGACCTCAACGACCTTTGGGAAGTCTTCGGGGGTCGGCCGGAGGCCGCTCCGTTCCGCAGCGAAGCCGGCGGGGACGAAGCTGCTCCCGCGAACGAGGCCGCCAGGGCCACCGAGTCTCCCGACGAATACCCCGAGCCGCACCGGCGCGCCACGGAGTTCCTCATGCAGACGGTCTTTCGCCGCTACCACTGCGAGACCGAGATGCTTCGCTATATGAAGCGGCTCGAGTCGAGGGACATGTCCCTGACATACTCGATGATTCCTCTCGGGTCCTGCACGATGAAGCTGAACGCCGCGGCGGAGATGTACCCGATCTCTTATCCTGGATTCGCCTCGATCCACCCCTTCGCGCCCATCGAGCAGACAGCAGGCTACCAGGAGCTGTTCAGAAGGATCGGAAAGATGCTGTGCGAGCTGACCGGTTTCCCCGCCGTCTCCCTCATGCCCAACGCCGGCGCGCAGGGGGAGTACGCCGGGTTGCTCACGATCCGCGCCTATCACGCGTCCCGAGGCGAGAGCGGCCGGAACGTCTGCCTCATCCCCGTCTCCGCTCACGGGACGAACCCCGCCAGCGCCGTCATGGCGGGGCTGGCCGTAGTCCCGGTCGGTTGTGACGCGCAGGGAAATATCGATATCGCCGATCTCAGGGCGAAGGCAGGGTCGCACCGGTCCCGTCTGGCGGCCCTGATGGTCACCTATCCATCGACGCACGGAGTGTTCGAGGAAGGGATCCGCGAATTCTGCGAGATCGCACACGAGGCAGGCGGGCAGGTCTATCTGGACGGAGCGAACATGAACGCCCTGGTCGGCTTGTGCCGTCCGGCGGAGTTCGGGGCGGATCTATGCCACCTGAACCTGCACAAGACCTTCTGCATCCCCCATGGCGGAGGCGGGCCCGGGATGGGGCCAATCTGCGTCGCTTCGCATCTGGCGCCGTTCCTTCCGCGTCACCCGTTCGCGCCGGTCGGCGGGGAGCGAGGGATCGGCCCGGTCTCGGAAGCGCCCTGGGGGAGCGCGGGCATCCTGCCGATCAGCTACGCCTATCTGGCGATGATGGGGGCGGCGGGTCTGAAGCGAGCGAGCCCTTGAAATCCTCGGCGAACATAGACGTGGACGACGTGGCGAAGCGTCTGATGGACTACGGCTTCCACGCCCCGACGATGTCCTGGCCCGTGGCCGGCACCCTGATGATCGAGCCGACGGAGAGCGAGCCGCTGGAGGAGCTGGACCGCTTCTGTGAGGCGATGATCGCGATCCGGCACGAGATCCGCGAGATCGAGGAAGGCCGGGCCGACCCTGCTGTCAACCTGCTCAAGATGGCCCCTCACACGGCCGATGCGATCGCCTCGGACAACTGGGACCGCCCGTACTCCCGCCGGCGCGCCGCCCTGCCTACCACCTGGACGCAACAAGCGAAGTTCTGGCCTCCGGTGGGCCGGATCGACAACGCCTACGGTGACCGGAATCTCGTCTGCTCCTGCCCCCCCGTCGATGCGTACGCGGAGGTGTAGAGGCATGC
>QHYA01000189.1 GCA_003223995.1 Acidobacteriota bacterium
AGAATGCGACGTCCCCCACAGCCCCCCACAGCCAAGGATCGGCCGCGCCGTCGTATCATGGCGGCGCCATGCATGGGGGCTCGCGACACCGCAACATTCGGACCCTCCTGCTCTACGCTCGCGCCGTGCTGACCGAGTTCCGCTGGACCCTGTCGGCCCTCGCGGCGGCCGTGCTCCTGGGCGGCCTTCTCTACCGGCTGACGCCGCACGCTCAACTGGGCGGCCGATCCCCGTCGCTTCTGATGTCGCTCTACAGCGCCTGGATGGCGCTCTTCGCCCAGCCCGTCTTCTCGCCGCCCGCGACCTGGTACCTCTACGTGCTCTGCGGCTTCTATCCCCTACTCGGCTTCGGGCTCATCGGCGAGGGAGTGGTCCGGATCGGCTTCCTGATAGTGTCGAAGCGCCACGGCGAAAAGGAGTGGATGAAGGTGAAGGCCTCTACAATGCGCGATCACGTCGTCCTCTGCGGTCTCGGGCATCTCGGCTACCGCGTGTTGAAGCAGCTGCTCGCGAGCGGCGCCGAGGTGGTGGCGCTCGAGAAGGATCCGGACTGCCGCTTCCTACCCCAGGCGAAGGCCACGGGTGCCCCCGTCCTGCTGCGCGACATGAAGGACGATCAGGCCCTCATGGAGGCAGGCGTCCCGCACTCCCGCTCGATAATCATTGCAACGAACGACGATATGGCCAACCTCGAGGTCGCCCTCGACGCGCGGCGGATGAACCCGAAGGTCCGCGTGATCATGAGGCTGTTCGACCAGCAGATCGCCAGCAAGATCAAGGACGCCTTCCTCATCGACGAGGCCTTCTCCTCCGCGGCCCTGGCCGCGCCCATGGTTGCCGCCATGGCCAGGGACGCCATGGTGCTGGCGTCCTTCGAGATTGAGGGGATGCTGTACTGGACGGCCCAGCTTCGCATCGAGCCCGGAAGCCACCTCGACGGCCGCTCCGTGGCGGAGGCGGAAGCGGAGCACGCCGCCAGGGTTCTTGCGCGGACCTCGGTCCGAGGGACGGCCGAGTCGCCGCCGTCCTCGGGCGCCGTTCTTGGCGCGGCCGACACGCTGCTCGTTCACGTCGCCGCCGAACGGTTCGACCGGCTCGCGGCCGACGCGCGAGGAGGGCTCGCTTCCGGGATCTCCTAAAGACCAGCCTTTCCCCTGCCGCGAGAGATCCCCCCATCGAGACCCGGCCCATCCCCTTCGCCGTCCAGGACGGAACAACCACCTCCAGCCCTCAAAGCGCGCAGCGGGGGCCTTGCGGGTCAGGGGCTGCGCTCGGCCCGGCGCTTGATGGCGTCCAGCCAGGCGTATCGGATGAGGGAGCTTCCCGGATAGATGATCCGCCAGTAGAGGCCGAACTTCCGCCGGGCGGAAGGGTCGGTGGCGAAGATGCGGGTCTCGGTGGTTGCTTCGGACCAGCCTCCGCCTACGTCTTTCACAATGAAGTTGGCAGCCACCTTGACATAGTCGGGACGATCGAAAGATCGGAACTCCTCCGGCGAACCGACGCCGAGCCGCTCTCCGGTGTCCCTGCTGGCCCAGTAGCGATCGATGATCCCGAGGACGAGCTCCTGATCCGCTTCCTCCGAAAGGAGGAGGAAACCGGAGTGACGCAGCAAATCCAGCATCGGCAAGTTGGCCGATGACTCCCGGCCGGGTGCGAGGATCGTGAGCCTGTAGGAGGACCCGTCCTCGAGGGAGGCGAGCTCGATCCATGTGCCCAAGCTTTCCTCGCCGATCCTGAAAGTGGATCGACAGCATCCGTCTCGCGAGATCGGGGAGCCGCCTCTCTTCCGGATGGCGCCGTCGTAGGCTCGGAGGATCTCCGGGCCCGGCGCGGGCTTCTTGCCCTCCTGAAGCCGATACTCGATCGAGGTCAACCTCCCGGAGAGTCGCTTCGCTTCCCCCGGTCCCGGGCCGACAAGAAACTCATAGGAGCCGGGGTCCTTCTGATCGAAGACCGTCACGGAGTAACCCGGAAGAAGGGATGGGAGCCTCGACTTCACGAAGAGACGCTCCGGAAGCTGCCGGATCCCCATCAGGGTGCGCAGGAATCGGATCTCGGCAGGGCGGACCTCCTTGATGGCGCGGAAGATGAGGGCGGGGGGAGCCTTGATCCGCCTGGAATGGAACTCGTGAAAGTGGTATGCGGGCATCACCTCGTCGATATGGGCGTGGGGTTGCGAGACCCGGATCAAGGGCGCCGGGAAGATGGCCCCCATGAAGCCCGAGGCGATTCCGGTCAGGAGAATGACGGCAGCGGCCCGGCGGGTCATGATTCTCAGAAACCGGAGCGGCTTGACGAGGCAGACGCATCCCAGAAGACAGAGCAGCAGACCGGCGTAAACGAGCAGGACGCCCATTGAACCTCACTCCTTCTTGATCATGGGCTCGAAGTCACGCGAATAGGAAGTGATGCCGTCCATCTCCGCGGCATCATAGACGCGGCAAACGTTCGGGTGGAGATACGCCGCCTCGTCAGCGTATGGACACCACATGAGCTAAACTCCTGGCTCGAGGCAGTGCTCCGGTTACTTGTCACCCGGCTTGTCACCCGGGATTCCTCGGGGGGATTCTGAGGAACAAGTGCAGGAGCTTCCACGGCAAGCCAGTCACCAGCCATGCTGAACGCCGTCGCGATCCTGTTGCTATCCGGTCTGATCGGTGGTCTGGAACAATCTGGCGCCGCACGACCCCCGGCGGTGGCCGTGTCTTCGGAGGGACCTCCCGGACCGCCTTCACCGGCGATGGGGCGAAGCGAGGGGAGTCCTGGACTGCCTAGACCGGAGACGACGGGGCGAACCGAGATCCTGGTCGCGGCCGCAGTCAGCCTGAAGGAGGTCCTCGATGAGGCCGCTGCGCGGTTCGAGATGGAGCGTCCGGACGTCGGCGTCGCCCTTGATTTCGCGGCCTCCGGGATTCTCCTGAAGCAGATCGAGCAGGGCGCACCCGTGGACCTCTTCATCAGCGCCTCTGCTTCGGAGATCGACCATCTCGAGAAGGAGGGGCTCATCGCGGCAGGCAGCCGGAAGACCCTGGCATCCAACAGCCTGGTTGCAATCGTGCCGACCGGCTCCGTGCCGCCGGCATCACTCGCCCGCCTCGCTGAGAATCGCTTCGACCGGATCGCCGTGGGGAACCCTAGCACGGTTCCCGCGGGCCGGTACGCCCGGGAAGCTCTCGCTTCACTGGGGCTGCTGGAGACCCTGCGGCCTCGCTTCGTGTTCGGCGAGAGCGTCCGGCAGGTGCTGGAGTACGTCGCGCGCGGTGAAGCCTCGGCGGGGCTCGTCTACGGAAGCGACGCCAGGACGGCCGAGGGGAGGATCGTCCTTGGCGCAAAAGCCCCCCCTGAATCACATTCCCCGATCCTGTATCAAAGCGCGATCCCATCCGCAGCGCCCCATGCCGCCATTGTGAACGAGTTCCTGGAATTTCTCCTATCCGGCGGCGCGCAGCGGCTCTTTCTCTCGCACGGCTTTCTCCCTCCCCCGGCCCGATGATCCTGCCGGCACTCCGGCTCTCGCTGCTTGTCTCGCTCCAGGCGACGCTGCTCGTCGCTCTGGCAGGGACGGGGGCGGGCTGGCTGCTGGCGCGCAGGCAGTTCCGCGGGCGGGAAGTCCTCGATGCTCTTTTCAACCTCCCGCTCGTGCTTCCGCCGACGGTCACGGGTTACTACCTGTTGCTGCTGATCGGCAGGCGAGGGCCGATCGGGGGGCCTCTCCTCCGGCTCACGGGTCTGTCGCTCACCTTCACCTTGGCGGCCTGCGTTCTGGCTGCCTCGGTGATGGCCTTTCCTTTGATGGCTCGCTCGGCGAGGGTCGCTTTCGAGGAGTTGGACCGAAGGCACGAGATCGCCGCCGCGACGCTGGGCCACGGGCCGGCCTCCGCGTTCTTCCGCGTGGCCGTTCCGCTGGCGCGCCGCGGGCTCGCGGCGGGCGTGGTGCTCTCCTTCGCCCGCGCCCTGGGAGAGTTCGGGGCCACTCTCATGGTCGCGGGGAACATCCCGGGGCGGACCCAGACCCTCCCCCTGGCCGTTTACGAGGCAGTCTTCTCCGGCCAGGACGCCAGGGCCGCGGTTCTCGCCTTGCTGCTGACGGCTGTGTCGGTGGCAGCGATGCTGGCGGTCGGAAGTCTGGGCCGATGGAAACCTTGAAGGGGTTCGATGTCGAGATCGAGCTGGAGCTGGTTTCACCGGATAGCACGCGGTTCCGGCTCGAGGCTCGGCTGCGGACCTCCTGCGGCATCACGGTGCTGTTCGGACCGAGCGGAGCCGGCAAGAGCACGCTCCTGCTGGCCATGCTCGGGTCGCTGCGACCCGCCAGGGGCCGCATCGGTATCGCCGGGCGCACCGTCTTCGACGCCGCGGCCGGAATGGACCTGCCCGTGAGGGAGCGGCGCGTGGGCATCGTCTTCCAGGACGCTCTCCTCTTCCCCCATCTCGACGCTCTCGGGAACGTCGCCTTCGGTCTGCGAGGGAAGGACCGCCGGGACCGCGCGGAGGGGATGCTGCGCCGGATGGAAGCCGGAGCCCTCGCGCGGCGGAGACCTTCGGAACTGTCCGGCGGAGAGAGGCAGCGGGTCGCCTTCGCGAGAGCTCTCGCGGCCCGCCCCGCGGCGCTTCTGCTCGACGAGCCGTTCTCGGCCCTCGACGCTCCTTCGCGGCAGGGGCTCGGATCGCTGCTGATCGAGCTTCAGGCGGAGATGGAAATCCCCTTCCTTCACGTGACCCACGACCTCGGGGAGGCGCTCCGTCTCGGAAGAGAGATCGCCATCATGGACGCGGGGCGTATCGTGCAGAGCGGCCCGGTGGATTCGATCTTCTCCGCGCCCTCCCCCGCCGCCACCCGCTCCCTGGGGTCGGAGAACGTCTTCACGGCCACCATCGTGCGTCACTTCCCGCAGGAAGGATTCAGCGAGGTGGACCTCGGCGGGACGCGCGCCGAGACCGGCCTTCTCGACCTTCCGCCCGGCAGCCGCGTGCCCCTCGGCCTGCGCGCCGAGGACGTGCTGCTCGCCCTCGAGGAGATCCGCACAACGAGCGCCAGGAACGTCATCCGCGGCACCGTGGAGCAGGTTGACCGGCGCGGTCCCACGGTCGAAGCGCGCGTGCTCACGCCGGCCCTCTTCCGTGTCATCGTCACGGCGGCCGCGGCTCGCGAGCTGCGACTGTCCGCCGGGCAGCAGGTCTTCCTTCTTATCAAGGCTCACGCCTTTCACAGGCTGACCTGAACCCTTGCCTCCTGGACCCCCAGTGGAGGAGCCGCAAGATGCTCATGCGAAACTGGATCATGACCTCGGCTTCCATTGTCTGTGCCGCCTTCGTCCTGGCAGGGGCACCCCCCGCCTCGATCGCCACTGCCGGCGAGGTCGAAACCGACATGTCCCAGGGCGCCGTCACCTTCCGCTCCGGTGACAACAGCCTGACCCTCGGTGGGGACATCTGGATCCGGTGGACCGGCGATGACAAGGAGAAGTTCGACACCGACACCTCCGGAAGCGGGGTCGGAAAAGCGGATGGCTTCTCCAACTCCTTCAGCATCCCCCGCGTGCGGCCCTATATCCAGGGGACCATGTGGAGGCCATGGCTGAGGTACCGCTTCGAGTTCGAGCTGTCCAGCACGAGCGGCGAAGGCTCCAGCAAGATCAAGGACGGCTATCTCGAAGTCACCCGCTTTCCCCTGCTCGATGTGAAAGCGGGGCAGTTCAAGGCCCCCTTCAGCCTGCAGGAGCTGACCTCTCCGACGCGCCTGGAGTTCGTGGACACGGCCATCACCAACCTGAAGTACGCCGTGGGGCGGGACGTGGGGGTCATGCTGGGAGGGCTCACCGGGAAGAAGAGGTTCGGCTATTCCGTGGGGGTCTTCAACGGCGGAGGAGAATCCCGCCGCCAGGAGGACCAAGGGCTCCTCTATGTCGGAAGGATCTGGCTCGACCCGCTCGGCGAGTACAAGCTCTCGGAGTCTCCCGTGGACAATCCCGATACGACCATCCTTCACGCCGGCCTGGCGGCGCGGACTGGAGAGGCGATCAGGGGAACAGCCACGCCCGGGGTGTTCCAGAACCCCGACAACGAGACCGCCTACAACCTGGAGATGGCGTGGCGGTACAGGCGCCTGTTCGCGACGGGGGAGTACTTCCGCATGGTGGACGCGCAGAAAAACCCCGTTCAAGGGCCCGACATCATCTCGACGGGCTGGCATGCGCAGCTCGGCGCCATGGTCCTCGCGCGCGTCTGGGAGATCGCCCTCCGCTATGCCGAGATCGATCCGGACAGGGGAATGATGCATGACAAGCTCTCGGAGGCGCGGATCGCGACGACATATTTCTGGAGAGGGCACAATCTGAAGCTCATGTTCGACGCGGGCGAGATCCGCTACGGATCGAGCTTCGGGAGCTTGCCGGCCCTCGCCGTGAGAGACCTGCCTTCTCTCGCAGCGCCGCTCGGCTCCCGCCTTGGCGGGCCGAGGCGCTACACCGACTGGCAGTACCGGATGCAGTTCCAGCTTGCCTTCTGATGGGTTTGCCGGACGATCCGGTCGCCGTCCGAGGGCTCCTCAGGCGTCCCCGTAGCGGGCCGGCTGACGGATCTGGGGCTCTTCCCCCCCACGCCCGTTTCGTTGCCGGCTCTCCAGCCGGGCACTAGATTTGCCTGAGTCCAGTCAGGCTTGGCGGGAAGGAGCCCGAGGGTAGTCCGTGCCAGTCGCTGGGAGCGGTGTGGTGCGACACGGACCGCGCGCCCCCTCCGATCGGCCCGCGACATCGGACAAAAAGCATGAACACGACTCTCCCGCGGCGCCGTCCCTGGTCTGCCATCCTCCTCGCGTGCTGGGCGATCGGCGTGGCCGGCGGGATAACGGCCCTCGCCCGGTATTCTCTTGCTCCCGGTGTCTCCGCTCAGCCTCCTACTCGCTGGCCCTCTCGCAGCCGGATCGAGCGTCTTCCGGGCAGGGCGGAACTCGTGATGCTGGCCCACCCGCGATGCCCTTGCACCCGGGCGAGCGTGCGGGAGCTGGATGCGCTGATGGCGCGCTGCCAGGGACTGCTGCATGCCGACGTCCTTTTCCTTCTGCCGGCGGGTGAGCCCGAAGGCTGGGCGAGGAGCGACCTCTGGGCGAGCGCGAAAGCGATCCCCGGAGTCGCGGTGATGGGGGATGAGGGAGGACGGGAGGCGAAGCTCTTCGGCGCCGCGACGTCTGGACAGGTCCTTCTTTACGGGCGGGAAGGGAACCTCCTCTTTGGAGGAGGAATAACTCCCGCGCGAGGCCACTCCGGTGACAACGCGGGGAAGCTGGCTATCGTCTCTCTCCTCACGTCGGGGCATGCAAGTACAAAGGAGACAGCCGTCTTCGGATGTTCCCTCTTCGAGCCCTTTCTTCCCGCCCAGGAGCCGAGACATGGATGAGATCGAGCGGGAGGAGAACGAGGGCGAGGCACAGCCCTTGGACGAGCAGACCCGGTCTCGCGCGCGGTGCTTGTTCGTACCCTTCCTCGCTCGCCTTCAGTGCCGCGGTCCTGGAGAGGACCTGCTGCTCGACGTTCTCGTGGAGCGCCTCGACGGAGGCCTGACGGCGGGCGATCTCCTTCATTTCCCTCATGCCCTGCAGGCAGGCGGTGATCAGAAAGAAGTCCTCGAAGATGACCCAGCCGGCGTGCTCCAGCCATCGCCACCAGCTCGGCGCGAGCACTCCGTAGACCGAGGCGGGCCAGTACACGCCGCGAAGGTAATGATCCAGAGCGACGATGGAAGATGCCGAGATGAGAACCCGCCAGTCCCTGTAGAAGGCGAGGAAGGCGAGCGATCCGAAGACATGAAAGTGCGTCTCGATGCGTCCTCCGGTGAGATGGATCAGAAGAGCCGACACGAGCATCTGGGCCACGGCGATGGTGTGCCGTGTCGAGGGCGCGCCTGGCGAGCGCGAGAAAGATCGGGAAGGCGGCGATGGCGCCACCGAGAAAGACTGCCGCCCAGACATGAACATGAACCCGGCTTTCAGCGCCCGACCACGCCCTCGGGGAGATCCACAACGCGGCGAGGACTCCGGCGACCCACTGCGCGGCCATGAACCCTGCGAACAGCCGGTCAGTCCGCTTCAGGATCCTTTCCCGGTGCTGCTCGTGGAGTTGTCCCCAGAGGCGATCTTCATCCAGACCGACGGACGATTCGCCTTCGTCAACAGCGCCATGGTGAAGCTGATGGGAGCGTCGAGGCCGGCGGATCTCCTCGGGATGCCCGTCCTCGACCGGGTCCACGCCGACTTCCGGCCGATCGTTCAGGAGCGAATGCGGCGCATCCATGAGAACAAGGAGACGGTCCCGCTGATCGAGGAGAGATGGGTCCGTCTGGACGGCGGTTGTGTGGATGTGGAGAAGACGGCGAGTCCTTTCATCTACATGGGTCGTGAGGGAGGACAGGCGGTCGTCCGCGATATCTCCGCTCGGAAGAGTCTCGAGGACCAGCTTCGCCAGTCCCAGAAGATGGAGGCTGTCGGCCGGCTGGCTGGCGGCGTGGCCCACGACTTCAACAACCTTCTGACGGGGATAATGGGCTACAGCGATCTGCTGCTGCAGCGCGCCGGAGCGGACGATCCCACTCGTGGGGATCTGGAGGAAATCTACCGGGCTGCGGAACGGGCCGGGGCCCTCACACGCCAGCTTCTGGCCTTCAGCCGAAAGCAGGTCCTGGTCGCCGAGGTTCTCGACCTCGGCGTGGTCATCACGGATCTCTCCCGGATGCTGAGGCGGATCATTGGCGAGGACATCGCTCTCATGACCGTGATCAATCCGGGGACGGGGAAAGTCAGGGCCGACCGCGGGCAGATCGAGCAGGTGATCCTGAATTTGACGGTCAACGCCCGCGATGCAATGCCTTCGGGAGGAAAGCTCGCCCTGGAGATCGGCAACGTGGATTTCGATTCATCCTACGCTCAGGAGCACCTGCGAGCGGCCCCCGGGCCTTACGTGTTGATTGCGGTCACAGACACCGGGATCGGAATGGATCCGGAGACGCGGAGCCACATCTTCGAGCCGTTCTTCACGACCAAGGAGAAGGACAGGGGGACGGGACTGGGCCTGTCCACGGTCTACGGGATCGTCGAGCAGAGCGAGGGGCATATCTGGGTCTACAGCGAGCCTGGTCATGGGACGACCTTCAAGATCTACCTTCCCCGAGTCGCAGAGCCCGTTGACGCCGCAGTCGCGGTCCCGCAGGTGGCTCCGCTCCAGCAGGGATGCGAAACAATCCTGCTCGTCGAAGACGAGGACATGGTTCGCAAGCTCGCCCGAGTGGCGCTGGAGACGAATGGTTATCACGTGTTGGAAGCGACTCGTGGCGAGGAGGCCCTCGCTGTCCTGCGCGCCCTTTCCGGGACGATCCATCTCTTGCTGACCGACGTCGTCATGCCGGGGATGAACGGCCGGGAGCTTGCGGAAAAGATTTCCGCCATGAACCCGAAGATGAAAATCCTCTTCATGTCGGGATACACGGACGATGCGGTCGTTCGCCGGGGGGTGTTGATCGAAGGGACGGCTTTCCTTCAGAAGCCCTTCACGGCGGGCTCCCTCCTCCGGAAGATCCGGGAGGTCCTCGATTCCGCCGCGGCCGGGTCGGTCCGGCCGGCCGCCGCCGTCTCGCCCTGAGCGAGCGGGGTTTGCGCGGCAGATAAGCCCGCTACACGCCGGCACTACGGCCGGCCTTTGCGATCTCGGGGCGGACCCAGGCGCCGACCTGCCGATTGTGCGATAGTAAGAGTCATATAGAGAGGAGCCCGACCAACATGATGCTTGAGGACGCAAGACAGCGCTTGGTGGAAGCTGGCTACCGCATCAAGAAGGAGGAGCGACTGGGTAACAAGACCGGTACCAGGCTGCGCCTCGACCGAGGCGCCGTTGTCAATGTGTTCGATAACGGCAACTACTCCTGCGAGGGGAAGAATTACGATGCTGTCGAAGCCCTCCTCGATCGTTCGACCGGGTGATGACCTGGCCTAGTCCTCTAGTTCTTGACCATCACACGGGAAGAAGGAGGACGAACGATGAACGAGATTCTGCCCGGCCTGTACCACTGGACGACTCTCCATGAGAGAATCCACAGCGAAGTCCATTCCTACTACGTCGAGGGGGCCAAGCCTGCATACCTGATCGATCCCCTCGTTCCCACAGAGGGGACCGACTGGTTCAAGAGTCACGCCCTCCCCGAGAACGTCTACCTCACGAACCGACACCACTATCGCCACAGCAACCGGTTCGAGAAGGGGTTTAACAGCTTGCGATCGGCGTGCTCTGCCCCGAGGAGACCGCGCTTTACCTTCGCGTCGGCGGTGGGGTGCTCGCGTTCGGCGACGCGATCATCCGGCGCGGTAAGACCCTTGGGTTCGTTCCAGACGAATACATCGGGGACGACCCCGAAAGCGTGAAGCGAGGCCTGAAGAGTGTTTTCCGTGGACTTCTCGACAAGGAATTCGACCATCTCCTCTTCGCTCACGGCGAGCCATTGGTCGGCGGAGGAAAGGCCGCGCTGCGCAAGTTCGCCGAGTCGCCGACGGGCTGATTGTCGATCGGGAAGGCCCCTTCGCGAATGACTTGGCCTGCGCCACCCAAGTCAGAATGCGCCTACGGCGCGCCGATGGGACCGCCAACCGCGTGACGCAGCTCGAAGACCGCCCGGTGGGCGTCGACGATCACGGACACCGCCTCGGCTCGCGCAGCCGCCAGCACGTCCTGGGCCTGGAGGACTTCCAGCATGTTTCCGATCCCCTGCTCGAAGCGGAGCCGGCTGATCCGCAGCGCGTTCTCCGCGGCGTCCAGCGCCTCCGCAGCGAGGACGAGGCGCTGCCGCGAGAGCTGCACCGCTTCCCGGGACGCCGCAACCTCCGCTCGAATCCGCTGCAACGTCCCCTGCTGCGAGAGCCTGGCGGCGTCCAGACGGGCGTGCGCGGCGTGGACTTCGCCGATCTGGTAGGGAGCGAAGCTCCAGCCAACTTGCGCGCTGTAGACGGACCTCCCCCGTGCCTCAGGAAACTCCTTCCCGAGCCAGCCCTGCTGCAACTCCACGCTCACGCCGGGGCCATGGGCGTCCCATCGCAATGCCGCGAGGCGGGATTCGGCGGCAGCCACATCCTGCGCCGTAGATCGTGACTCGGGACGGCCGGAGAGCCCCTTCGACGTCAGCTCTTCGAGGTTCTCGGCCCCTGGTAGCTCCGGCGGACCGATCGCTTCGTCGGCTGGAAGGATGACGGTTCCGGGATCGATGTTGAGCGTCTCCGCCAGGCGGATGGAGGCGAGGCGGAACGCCTCTTGAGTTTCCGCGAGGACTTGCTGTCTGCGGGCCAGCTCCGCTCGCGCCCTCTGAACGTCCACGCCCAGCCCCAGCCCTTTCTCCTCCAGGAGCCGGGTCAGACGCAGGAACTCCGCGGCGTCATCGCGCGTCTGCCGGGCCACGGTCGCAAGCCCAGCGGCGCCCAGAAGCTGCGCGTACTGCGTCGCGGCCGGGTTGAGCTCCCAGCGCAGGATGGCGCTCGCCAGGGCCGTGCTGAACACCGTCGTCTCGATGTCGCCCACCGTCCCCTGAACGGTCCCGTCCGTGTGACGCGCCAGCGCCGAGACCGTGAAGGTAGGCCACCATCTGGCGTCGGAGGCCTCCCTCTCCCCCTCTGCGGCTTCGGCCACCGCCACCGAAAAGCGCGAGTCGAGGTTTTCCCTTGCGGCGAGGTCCAGGACAGTCTGAAGGTCCAGGGTGCGCATCTCCCCGCCCGGCGCCACCAGCTCGGCCGGGCGGACCGCGATGCGCAGAGTCGGCGGCTCCGCTGCGCCGAGGCTTCCGGACGAGACGAGCAAAGCGGCCAGCCCCGGCAGCACACTGCGAGCTATCACGCCCGCGCCCCCGCTTGTGCGGTCATCCCGCAGGCGCCCCGCAGGATGTTCCGGCACCTCATGCCGGCCGTTCCCATGTCCATCGGCTTCCCACGGTGATGGCCGGCAGCGTGTTCCGGAAGGCCGTCATGCCCGCCCTCCCACCTGCACGGGCATCCCGTCGGTGACGGTCCCCTTGCCGCCGAGGATCACCGATTCGCCCCCTGCCAGCCCTCCAACGATTTCCACGAGGATCCCGTCCGTGAAGCCGGTCTTGACCGCAGTCCGCCTGGCGGCGCCATTGACGACCGTGAACACGTAGGAGCCCTCCTTCTCCACCAGAAGCGCGCTCGCCGGAAGCGTCAGGGCCGCCTCTCGCTTCTCCAGCTCCAGTGTGACGGCCCCGAACATCCCCGGCCGGAGACTGTGGTTCAGGTTGGGGAAGTCGATCTCGGTTTTCATGGTCCGCGTCTTCGGATCCAGCGCGGAGGAGAACCGCGTGACCTTTGCCGTGAAGGTCTCAGAAGGAAGGGCGTCCACGACGAGACGGGTGGGGGTCTCCCGGGTTATGAACGGCACGTCCGGTTCCGGGACATCCACGAAGACCCTCACCCTGTCCATGTTCGCGAGTGTGACGATCGGCGCCTGCGCCGAGCCCGTGGGGAGCTGGATGAGAGCCCCCGGATCGACGAAACGGTTCGTGACGACCCCGTCGAACGGCGCACGGATCCTCGCGTATTCCATCAGAGCTTGCAGGCGGGCCAGCTCCGCTTTCGTCCGGTTCACGGTCGCCTCTGCGACTCCGAGCTGTCCCTGGGCCTCGTCCACCTGCTGCTGCGTCACAGCCCCCGGCTCCGCCGCGCGGACCGACGCGAGCCGTTGGGCCGTGATCTCGCGAAGCTTCAGATCCGCCTCTACCTCCTTCAGCCGCGCTTCCATTGCCTCGTATTCCTTTTTCATCTCTGGGACGGAAATCTCGGCGAGAAGCTCGCCGCGCCGCACATCGTCTCCGCGGTCCACCGTGATCCGGGAGAGGTAGCCGGAGGTCTTGGCCTGCAGAATGGCCTCCTCGATGGCCTGGAGCGTGCCGGGCACACGCAATGTTCGCGTGAGGGTCTGGCGCTTTGGCAGGACCACCGTCACGGAGACCGCGGAGGGCTCGGCGACCGCCGGCTTCGCCTCTTGCCGGCCGCAGCCCGACGAGGCGAGCAGGAGCGCGGCTGCGAGTGCAGCCGCGAGGGATCGGGACGAACGGTTCATGAGCCGGTCTCCGAGCGGCGCTTGAAGATTACCGTGAGGCAGGGAACCACGAAGAGCGTGAGGAGGGTCGAGACGAGCAGGCCGCCGACCACGGACCGGGCCAGAGGCGCGTTCGCCTCCGTCCCGCGTCCGATCCCGACCGCCATCGGCAGAAGGGCGATGATCGCCGCGAAGGAGGTCATCAGGATGGGGCGCAGGCGGATGGCGCTCGCTTCCAGCACAGCCTGGCGGAGCGGCAGGCCCTGGGCCAGCAGCCGGCTCGCGAAATCGACCAGCAGGATCGAGTTCGACACCGCGATCCCCACCATGAAGATCACGCCGAGCACCGACTGGATGTTGATGGTCGTGCCGGTGGCGAGCAGGACCGCCACGACGCCGATGATGCCGAGGGGGACGGCGAACATGACGATGAAGGGGTCGAGGAACGACCGGAACTGGGCCACCATGACCAGAAAGATCAGCACCACCGCGAGGGCCAGGCCGAAGCCCAGGTTCAGGAACGACGCCCTCATCGCGCCGATTTCCCCACGCATTCGCACGAAATACCCTTCCGGCAGTTGGGGGGTGACCTCACGATCGACTCGCTTCTCGATCTCCGACGCGACGCTTCCCACATCCCGCCCGGAGACGTTGGCGAACACGTCCGTGACGCGGGTGATGTTGACGTGGTTGATCTCCGCTGGTCCCGTGCTCCGGTGGATCGCGGCGAGGTTCTTCAGCAGGACGGGACGATCCTGCTGGACGCCGCGGATCGGCACGTTCTCCAGCGTCTCGACCGACTGGATCGCGGGCTCCGCGTACTGGGCGCCGATGAAATAGTGGTTGCCGTTTCCCTCGTCGATCCAGAACGCGGGATCGAAATTGATCGAGGAGTTCAGCGCCGTGACGATGTTCGTCACGATCTCCTTCTGGGTCAGCCCCAGTGCGGCCGCCTTGACCCGGTCCGTCTGGATGTCGAGGATCGGGTAGTCGATCTTCTGCTGGATCCGGACATCCTCGGTCCCCCGCACCTCCGAGACGACCTTCCGGATCTTCTCGGCGATGGCGTGCCCGACGTCCAGCTTGTTCCCCTCCACCTGGATATCGATCGGAGAAGGGAGCCCGAAGTTCAGAGCCGCCGAGATCAGTCCGCCCGTGTCGAAGGCGAACTCGACCCCCGGGAACCGCTCCCTCAGCGCGGGGCGCAACTCCCGCACCATGTCCAGTGTGGAGCGGCTCCGGTCACCTGAGAGCTGCGCCAGGATGAAGGCGTCCATCGGCCCGGAGTTGGGCGTGTAGGCGGCCGGCCAGTCATTCAGGACGCCGACGTTGGTGATCAGCATCTTGAGATCGGACGGCGGGATGAGCCGCCGGATCGCCTGTGCGGCTCCACCCTCTGGAGTCGATCCACCCCATCAGCACCCAGATCCCCGATCGGGGCCAGCACCTCGTCCGTTACTGCGGCTGTTACTCGAACCCGTAGAGGGGACCAGAAGGAGGACGCGGGGAGCTAGCCGGGCGCGGAAAGAGCGAGCGCCGACAGCCAGCAGAGCGCTCGACCGATCCGCCAGACGAACATCACTGCTGGACGAAGACCGTGACCGGCACCGGCCCGTCCCGCAGCAGCAGACCCGTGGTCCGCTGGACGAACGCAGCCGGAATCGTGAGCACGGGCAAGCCGGGGGCGGCTCCCATGCCGACCAGGGCTTCACACCGAGTGCTTCCCGGTGTCGGTTGCTCCGGGCATGGAGGGCCGGTCTCCGGCGTGCTGTTGAAGATGATGGCCGCGCTCGCGCCCGCACCGACCGCCACGGAAACCTTCTGGTAGAAGGTGCACACACCCCGCTCGATCAGCGCGATCGATCCGGCCGGGAAGCCGGCGTAGGAATCACTCGTGCATCCGAGACGGCGCCCATCGGGGTTCGGCAGGACGGGCACGACCGGACCCGAGAAGGTTTCATACGGCGGCTTGTACGCGAAGATCGACACCGTCGACGGCCGTTTCCCTTCGAAAGCGCTGCTGGTCAGGAACGGCTGGTAGAGGTGGCCCTGCGCGAACGACGAGGCCGGCCCGCAGGAGTCGAACGATTGGTTCAGGAGGTCGATCAGGTCCGTTAGCTGCCCGAAGGAAAGGCCGTATGGCTGCGGACCTCCACCTAGCGCCACATCCGCGGCCTCGCGAACCTGCAGGGTCGCCTGCCCGTTCAGAGCCCCGGCCTGTGACGGCGTGAGCCGCGCGCCATCAAGCTGCACCCCTTCCATTTCGACGAGGCTGAGACCGGAGAACCCTGTGGTTGGGGTCACGAACACTTCGCTGAAGCCCTGGTTGATCTTCAACGACAGAGCCTGAGAGCCGAGGATCCGGCCTGTGCCCATGTCCGTCGAGTTCGTGGCGGTAATGGTGAAAGCCCCCGGCCGCCCAGCCGACCCCACCGCTTGCTGCAGGGCCGCGACGCCGGAGTCGACCTGTGCCGTGTCCTGGCCCTTCCCGACCGTCACGTTCGCGCCGGTCTTCCTCCAGAAGTATGAGCTGGAGGCGGGATCCCCGACATGAAAGATCTCCGAACCCACCGCGCCAGCCGCGAAGTACTGATTGACGTTCTGCGCGGCCTCGGTGCTGGTATTGAAGTATCCCTTCCCGTAGGTACAAAAACCGCCCGCAACGACGCCCGGACTCGGCGGCACCCCCGCCTCCTCCGCCCGGGAGACGCCTGCCGGTGCCGGCAACAGCAGGGCCAGGGCCAGCAAGAGCCGCCACTCTCGGATGTTCCTCATGGATTCCCTCCCTCGCCAAGACCAGGAAGCCGATCAAGATGCCTTCCGGGCAGATCTCCCTATTTCTGCCGGATCGACCGCAATGATAGCTTCCACCGTCGCCGGCACGCTAGAGCACTCGGCGGCTGATCAGTCGATCGGTGGCAAGGCCAACGGGCATGGATCGGCGGACGCCCTGTCCTGGTTCAGTAGCTGAAAAGAGCGTGGAGCGCGTACCGCTTCTCGTTGGGCTTCGCCAGGACCGATTCGTAGTGAACCCTCTCGTAGTCCGCGAGGACGGCCGACGAGACTCCCTTCTTGACGGGGAACCAGTAGGCCACGCCCGCGATGCCGCGCTTCTTCTCGGCGTTCTCGCTCGGGCCGGGGACGTTCGAGTTCGGGTTCAAGGAATCGTAACGAAACACTCCCGCGATGCCGATCGGAGTGCGCGGTGTGACCCACGCCGACCAGCCGTTCGCGTGCGTCTCCGGCGCCGTGACCAGCGGCCGGTCCTTGGCCTTCAGGTACTCGAAGCCGGCGTTGATCCAGGCATGCTCGAAGGTGACGTTGCCGATCAGCCGGGTCTTCCTGTCGCTTCTGGCGTAGTGGTCGTCGTCGTAGAAGCCGCTCACGCGAAAACCCTTGAGGACGTTCACGCTCGGCGTGGGCCTCAGGCTGAACCGGAGCTGGATGGCCTTCTGATTGTTGGCCTCGGGCTTGGCATACCCCTCGCCGTTGTAAATGCCTAGATGAAGATCGCCATAGCTCGAAGGAAGGTTGTAATGCCAGGAGAGTCCGGTATCCGCGGATGTCAGGAACCCTTCGCGGTCGACGAACATCGTCCCCTGGAAGCGATAGGGGTAGATATCCTCCATGAACACGATGTAGGGCGTCTGGTGAATGCCGAGGCGCACCCAGGACCCCGCGCCGAGCCAGTCGTCCAGGTTCAACTGTCCATAACCGTACTTGAGGCGATAGGTGTAGCTGCCGTTCAAGGAGCTGCCAGAGCCCGTCTCGCGGCTGATGTCGGGAGTGATCCGGAACGCAACGAGATGCGAAATGTTGCCGGTGACGTTGATGTAGGCGCGGCCCACGTTGAAGGCGCTGGATTGGACCGTATTGCCGTCCGCGTCCTTGACGGCCGGAGCGGCGGTGAAGGTGTAATCGGTGAACAGCATCACTCCGAGCTTGATCGACGGAGTGTCGTCCGGGGGTTGAGAGCCTTGTGGCGGAGGGGCCGTGGCCTGCCCCCAGGCGAGCGTGGCCCACAGGAGCGCAGCAAAGAAACTCATCGAGACGCGAAGCCGAGTCACTATCCGACCGACGTCTTCCGCGCCGGCGGCATATTGAGGTCTCGGAACGAGAACTTCTTCTGGAGGTCCTTGAAGGGAACTCCGTCGACTTCCACGTACGGGTAGATGAAGTAGTTCAA